>CAWUOF010000578.1:0-2984 GCA_963923765.1 uncultured bacterium
GTATTGTATATTGTTGTTAGGGATGTTAATTATTATTATTTACAATTATTATTTACAATCTTTGTATTTACAATTATTATTTACAATCTTTGTATTTACAATTATTATCTACAATTAAATAACAATTATTAACTTGGTTTAACCCGCTTAAATTCATCTACAGCTAATTCTATTTCTTCTATTTCCAAATCATTAGCAGATGCTTTCACATCAGTAATACTATAACGTATAGGCCATGCTCCTTTAAATTCAAATCTTGCTGTTTCTTTTGCGGCTTGGTTATAAATAGTTAAAGATCCATCTCGACGTTGTTTACTCCAATTCCCCTCTTCCACAGATTGTAACCAATTCCATAAAGTCATAGAAGAAGTTAAACCACGCCGTAAAATTATATTACTACTGCTAATATTACCAGGAATTTGTGTAGAAATTACTCGACCGCTTTTAGCTTTACCCCAGACTTGGGGGCTTACTTCAGAAATTTTGATAACTTCTTGAGTACGTTTAAAGCCTTGGCATTCCATGAAATAACCATCTACTCCATCAATACTGCCGTCTAGTTTGATTTCTACATAAAAACGACAGCTAGTTAGTAATTCAGGGAATTGTGCCATATTTTATATCTCTTTTAAGAATTTAGAATTGAGAATGTAGAATGTAGAATTTAGAATTTAGAATTAGGCTTATGGCTTATGGGATGGGGTATGGGGTATTGGTAGTGGGGAACTTTGCTATATGTCAAACTACAGCAGTATAGATAGTTCTGATTTTTTCTAATCAAAAAAAGAGAAAAACAGAACTATCTAATTAAATTATCGGTTAAGAATAATTGTAACAACAGCAACTTAACCTATATTTATTTTGTCCGGTTGACATAAGTAAAGGAAAAAGTGACTGTTTCGGTGAGGGGTTGATTACCAGCAACATCCAAGCCAGACATTTTATAAGTTAAAGGCATTACACCGTCAAAGTGCCAAGCTGCTGATTCTGAGCCATCTTGAGCAAAAACTTTTATGTCAGCCGTTTTGAGAGCACCTTTTGTTTTTGTAGCTCCACCTAACTCCCGATTTGGATGGGAATCATAAAACCAATCTGAAACGGTTTTTGGCTTATCGCTATTGGTGACGAAGGTGATAGTTACATTTTCATTTTTTACTGCGGAAGCAGCTTGTTGTGAAGTAGCCTTAGTAGCATTAGTTACCCCTAACGGCGAATCAGTAGCAGTAACTTGTATTGACATTTTCAATCCAGTAACTTTCTGGACGAACAATTTACCATCTAGTCCATCGGCGGTAAATTCAAACCTTGAATTAGCTAAATATTCTCCTGGCATTTATTTTCTCCTAATATATTACCTAGAAGTGCTGAAAAACCGTTATTTGTAAACGGCTTTTTTAGTAAGACAAATTAAATTTATTTCGTGCGGTTTATCATTTGAGCATTAAACTCAAAGGATTCCATGATAATATCGCGACCACCAACATCAAATTCTGATACCGAATAACTGATTATTTGGCATTGCTTGAGTTCGTAGCTAACTACTTCATTTCCACTAGCATCGTTAATGGTAATTTTTCCATCGGTAAAAGTATCATTCCATTTACCACCACCGCCTTTGTAGGTTGCTGGTATAGCTTTCATCCACAAATCGTAAAGTTTTTTATTACCTTTTTCTAGGGCAGCTTCAATGGTAAAGTTTTTATTGTCAGTATAACCGCTAGAAGTGGTTTGATAAGTCCATTGCGCTTTGTCGCCGGAGGCGATGGGCAATTCACTAGCAGCGATTTTTGCTTCTACATCTATACCGCTAAAGCTTTTAATGGGATAAACTGTGCCGCCAAACGTAAAGATAAAATTATTAGAGGAAATAACTTCTACTGCCATTTTTTACTCCTGGTTATTCACCTACAGTTGCTATTTTTTGGGATAGTAACTGGTAATTAATAAACGCTAACAATTTAATTATTAATTACCAATTACAGGCTAATTATTAGTTATTGACCAGGTGCCCACTGACTGATGCGGAAGATAACAAATTCCGCAGGTCGGACAGGAGCAACACCGACTTCTATGAATAAGCGACCTAACATCATAGTATCGGGGGTATTTAGTTCACCATCGCATTTGACAAAGAAGGCTTCAGAGGAAAGTGCGCCTACTAAAGCACCTTCACGCCAGAGGCTTTCTAGGAAACTAGAAACTGTATTGGTAACACGACCCCAGAGGCGTTGGTCGTTGGGTTCAAATACTACCCATTGCGTGCCGATTTCGATCGATTTTTCGATGTAGCTCATTAAGCGACGCACGGGTATATAACGCCATTGTATATTATCTGGTTCTACCAAGGTGCGAGCGCCCCAAATTTTAATGCCTCGGTTGAAGTTGGCAAAGTTGCGAATGCAGTTAATTCCTTGTGGGTTAAGTAATTCTTGTTCGCGGAAGTTGGTTTCATAAGCTAAACCGATAACTCCTCTGGGGGTATCGTTAGCGGGTGCTTTGTAAAGTCCTCGGGTTTCGTCGGTACGACACCAAACACCCATCATGTGACCGCAGGGAGGAATGGAAATCGGACGTCCGCCATTACGGGGATTAGCTACTTTAATCCAAGGATAGTATAGGGCGGCAAATTGCGATCGACGGTTAAAGACCTTTAACCATTGGGCAACGTGCTGGGGCTTGACTTGTTCAGGGGCTACGGCAGTACTACTACCTTTGCAGGGAGGTGGATCGAGAACTACCATACGGTACGGTGGGCTGGGCGAGGAGTTTTCGCACATACTCACCATCATTTCCATGATGCCGTGTACTTGATCTAGATCTAGTAAACCATCTTGATACACCCGCATTAAGTCGGGGCAGGCAATCATGGCCACATCGTCAATTTCAAAAATACCTTGTACGCCGCTGCGATCGTCCCGATTGCCTTGGAAATCACGGGAGAAATGATCGGGGGTAGAAATTACTGGAGGTGGGCTAATTTCAAA
>CAWUOF010000579.1:0-2970 GCA_963923765.1 uncultured bacterium
GGGCAAATTGTTTAACTACGCAATTAGCACCCCGTCTATCCATATCTTCTGCTAGATAGGTTTTACCAAAGCCTCCGGCTCCTAAACTGCTAATAATACGATATTTTCCTCTGAGAATAGGTGTTATTTTCGTGCCACAGCTAATACAGTAGTTGGTGTTATCTGGGTTTTGCGGGTTATTGCAGTTGGGGTTAAGGCAGTAAAGCATAGTAACAGATGGAGCATAGAGGATTGGGTATGGGTATATTTTAACAAATAAGTGTGGTAGGGTGAGGATTTTAATATAATTTAATATTGGTGTTTTTATGATTTTAATTTTAGATGTAATGGTAATTATCGGTTGAGTAAGTTTTGAGATTAATTGAACTATACCAAATTATGGTAATATCAAACTTGTTAAAATTATCAAGCTCGATCGCCTCCAAAAAACTATGGCTAAATACATCCTCTGGGGTAGCTACTGTGATAACGTCCTCGAAAAACGCGCACCCTATCGAGAAGCACATTTAAACGGTCTCGCCAAACAAAAAGAAGCCGGAATATTAATTACCATCGGCCCTACTCAAGATTTAACTAAAGTCTTTGGCATTTACGAAGCAGAAGACCAAAACACCGTTTGTCAATTAATCGAATCAGACCCCTACTGGCAAAATGGTATTTGGACAGAATACGAAATTAAAGAATGGATCCAAGCCATATAAATATATTACTCTTATTTCTAATTGGTAATTAATCGATAAGACAGGGGCGGGTTTATTTATCTTATCGTCTAGTATCAAAATTTATCGAAAAACCCGCCCCTACAAGGTTATATTTTTTCAATTCATTCTAAATTCTAAATTCTAAATTCTAAATTCTACATTCTACATTAGACTTCTTGCGAAACTAAAAAAATAATCATTTCTTGTTAAGAAAACATCAATCTTTCTGGCTTTTGCCTCTTGCAAGAAAGCCTCTTGCCTCTTGCCTGACTTTCGCAAGAAGTCTATTCTACATTCCTAATTGCGTTGGTTGTTGATAAATTTTCTTTAATGTATTAATATCTCTAGCAGAAATACCAGGCGGATTACGTACCTGAGAAAAATATAAAGCATCCGTTGGTAAAGGACTATGACCCCAAATACCTAAAGCGTGCCCTATTTCATGTCTTGCCGATGCTTTTGTATAAATAGGTATTTGATTAGGACTAAGTAAAATAGTAAATCGATGAGATAAAATTACTTTACCTGTTACTAATTTTTTATTATATAAACTCCAGCGAGTTTCCGCCGATCGCGCCCTAATTCCATTACCAGCACTCACCCGCAAAGGCGGAATTTTATATAAAACCTTAATATCTGCCATTTCCCCAGTTTCAACCACCTGTAAAGGCAAATAAACACCCCATTCCTTTACAGCTTCTACAACACCATTAAACCAAACCTTCCCGCCTTTATCCTCATTTCTCGGCATTTCAACATAAATTTTAACGGGGAAATCCGACCAAATCAGATAACCTACTTTTACAGGTTGAATGCGATCGAAATAATCCCCGCTATTATCTCTATCTTCCCATTGTGCCAAACTTGGTGGCAAAGGATGAATCAAAAAATTAGCAGCAGAAAAAGAGTAATTTGTTAAAACAGACTCAGCAGCAACAGACTTAACTAAATCAGAAAAACCACTCCATAATAAAGCAGCACAAATTACTAACAATATCAACATCTGATACCGATACTTTTTTCTCACTGCTAGACTTGGTAAATTATTTTAACCAACCCGCACTTAAAATTACAGTAATACCCATAAAAATAACACAAAGACTCCAGGTAATACGATTTAAAGTTGCTTCCGCACTTTTAGCACTAGTAAATAATTGTGCTTGTCCACCAATACCACCAAGTCCATCACCTTTAGGACTATGTAACAAAACAAAAATAACCAAGCCCAAAGCAGATAAAACCCAGATAACCTTTAAAACAGCAAGAATTGTCATTTTACTTGTAGTTAATAATTGTGAGCGATCGAAAATTGATTGTTATTAGCTAACAGCCAACAGCTAAGAGTTAGCATTATTTAGCTATTAACCAATAACATCATACTAAAAAACAGCCACTTTTACAGATGAACTCGCACCGGAGTGCGATTAGGACTAATGCTAAATTCTAATGGTTCCAGCATAGAACGTCCGGTCATCTCTGGCGGTTGTGGTATTTGCAAAATTTCCAGAATAGTTGGTGCAATATCAGCTAAACAGCCATCATTTCGCAAACGCGCCTCTGCACCATGACCAGGAATTTTTAAACCTTCCCCCTCTACCAGAATAAAAGGAACTGGATTAGTTGTATGAGCAGTCCAGGGATTATGATTTTCATCCCACATATATTCAGCATTACCATGATCAGCAATAATTATTGCTGTTCCGCCAGCCCGATTAATACTTTCTAAAAGCTGACCTAAACAATTATCCACCGTTTCAACAGCAGTAATTGTCGCTGCCATATTGCCCGTATGACCCACCATATCCGGATTAGCGTAATTTATCACCACAAGAGAATAAACCCGCTTCTCAATAGCTGCGATCGCCACATCAGTAACATTTTGGGCTGACATCGCTGGGGCTTTATCATAAGTAGCCACCATCGGGCTTGGGATTAATTCCCGATCTTCCCCCGGAAAAGGTTCTTCTAAACCCCCATTAAAGAAATACGTAACATGGGCATATTTTTCCGTTTCCGCCGTCCGTAACTGTTTTAAACCCCGTTTAGAAATAACCTCTCCCAGAATATTATTCAAATTCTGAGGAGTAAAAGCCACTAACACCGGAAATTCCGGATCATATTGGGTAAAAGTCACAAAAGTAAGCGGCGTAATATACTCCCGTGTAAACCCACTAAAATTAGGATCAACAAAAGCCTGAGTTAACTCCCTAGCTCGATCGGGACGGAAATTAAAAAATATAATTCCATCACCAGCTTCCACCGCACCTGG
>CAWUOF010000580.1:0-2965 GCA_963923765.1 uncultured bacterium
ATCGTCGGCAGCGTCAGATGTGTATAAGAGACAGTAATAATTCCCTAACACCAACAGTAATATGTCTCTTAATTAGAGACAAAATAACTGCACTATGAATCCAAAAAATCCAAAAAAATCAATTATGGGTCAACAACAATCGACAGCCTACGATAAACAACTAGTTGCCTTGGGGCGCGTATTACAAACAATGCGCGAAGAGGAAAATGTAGATGTTTTAATCGAAATGACTATAAATTATATTCAAAATGAGTTTGAATATCAGGTAATTTGGATGGCTTTGTACGATCGCCTAGAACATCGACTATTAGGAAAAGGTGGAAGAACTTCCGAAGGTGATAACCCCATCCTTAAACAAAAAATTATTCTCAATCCGGGCGATATCATGGAACAAGTGGTAATCCAACAAAAAGCAGTGGGAGTACCAGATTTAAGAGAGGAAACTCGCGCTGGGGAATGGCGTAAAATTGCTCAAAAATTAAACATCCAGGGAACAATAGTATTTCCAATTCGCTACAAAGATCGCTGTTTTGGTGTAGCTTTATTAGGTTCACATCTTTGGGGAGTTTCTCCTAAATCTGATGAAAAAGCTAGACTATCTATTATTTTAGGTGGTTTAGGTGCGGCTTTATTTCAAATCGAAATGGCATGGCAACGACAATTAATTAAACGTCCCCATGAACCGCTAATTTCACTTTTAGGTCAAGTTCGTCATGCAGATTCTTTAGATAAATGCTTGGAAGCAGTTGTTGAAGAAACTCATCAGTTTATAAAACCTAATCGCACTAATATTTATTGGTTTGAGCGGGAAAAGCGCTATTTTTGGCGACGTTTAGGAAATCGTGCTAAGGCGATCGGCTTAACAGATACTAATGTCCAATCTGCTTCGGGAATTACTGTCGCAGATGTGAGTGGTTTTTACCAGGCTTTGATATCAGAACAGATAGTTTCGATCGGAGAGGCGCATAGCTCCCTAAAAGCTGATATTACTGGTAAATTAATGAATTTAATTCGCGCTCGTAGTCTTTTAGCTGCTCCAATTATCTTTAATAATGAATTATTAGGTTTTTTGGCTGTAGAAGGCACAGAACCGCGAATTTGGCAAGAAGAAGAAAAACAATATGTTAAAGGTGCTGCCCATTTAATTGCTTTAGTGGCTCCTTTAGCAGAGCGAGAACAAACTATTCAACAAATTAAAATAGATCAGGAATTAACGGCTGGTATTACTCGTTCTATTTACAGTGATATTGATTGGAAAAATACCTTAGAAACGACTGGGAAAGCTTTATGTCAGCGTTTGGGAGTAGAAAGATTTATATTACTGATTAATAACGTAGATTTTAAGCAGTTTGAAGTTGCTTATCAAACTCAGCCAACTAACCGCCGAGGAATTCCAACAGTAATAAATAATCTGAATGATGCAGATTTAAAGCTATTGGAAAAAAGTCAGGATGTAATTACTATTGAAAATTGGAATGAAGATTTTCGTTTGACAACATGGCGAGAACAATTTTTAGAATTGGGAATTCGATCGCTGTTAGTTTGTAATACTACTATTGGTCAAGCGATCGAAGGTATTTTGATTGTTGGCCATGAAAGTTCTCGCACTTGGAATAATTCTGAACAAGAAATTGTTAAGGTAGTTAGTCAACAGCTTGGTTTAATTTTACATCAATGGCAATTAGAAGGTTATACCAAAACCCAGGAAGAAATTTATCAAAGTTTACAATGGAGTTTATCTGCTCTCCAAAATATTACTAATGTAGAACAACTACAGCGATCGGCAGGAGAACAAATCGCCAAAATTATACAGTGTCCTTTAGTTGTTTTTGTTAATTGGATACCTGGTCGTTATTCCGGTCGGATAATTCCTGTGATAGTTAGTAATCAACAGTTTGCTGTTAATCCATCCTTAGCAGTAACATTAGAATCAGATTTTTTAATTCAATCAGCCCTAGCTAAAAAAGGCATTGCTGGTCCTTTTAGAACCCAAGATTTACCCCCAGCTACCAGACAATGGCTATCTGGTCCGGGAATAGGTCAAGTTTTAGTTTTAGCCCTCCGTACTGCTGACGATCATTACCCTATATCATGTCTGATATTAGCAGATGAAGCTAAACGTCGTTGGTCGGAACAAAAATTACAGGTTTTAAATACTTTTGTTAGTCAGTTAGCTTGGGCGCGGCGTTATTTGATGGTAGTTAATAATCTAACTCATCAACAACAAGAGCTAGAAAATTTAAATTGGTATAAACAACGGCGCATAGAAGAATTATATAAATCTGTTGGTTTGGGTGTGGCAAAACTTAATGAACTCAGTAATCAAAAAGATGCTCTAACTAGCTTACGCTATCAACAATTACTCCGACATATTGGTAGTGCTATTTCTGCTGCTAATCCCATTATTCAAGAAGAAAAATGGCGCTTGTCTATTAAAGATGAACTTATTTCTTTAGCGAGTTTGTTAAGGCGATCGCTAGAAAGAATGGATAAATTAATTAAAAAACGTCGTCTCTGGCCACAAGTACATAGACAAGGTAATCTTAACCTGCGCGGCGATATTATTAAACTAGAATTAGTTGTTTATGATATACTAATTTTATCTGCTCGTCGTTCCCAAGAAGGCGGAAGAATAGATATTTGGTGCCGTGCTATAGATAATATTGAATCAGCAGTTCGCACTCCCGAAGCCAATTCATTACTAATTACAGAACCTTCTTCACAATTTTTAGAAATAGCTATAACAGATAGTGGTGATATAGATCCTCAATTACTTGCTGACCTGCAAATTACACATTTTAACGATATTCTCGCACCCTCTACTCTCACTATTCCCCCTGGGTTACATATACTAATTTGCAAACGTCTTATCCAACAAATGGGAGGTCAATTAGATATTTATCAATTAGAAGATAAACGAGTAGTAAGTAGGTTAGTTTTACCTTTAGCAAACATAGAATAGGGA
>CAWUOF010000581.1:0-2964 GCA_963923765.1 uncultured bacterium
AAATAATAGCAAATAGCTATTATATAACCATGAGATAGCGGGTAAACAGCCCGCTATCATAATTCTTATAATTTTTTATTACTAAAATTTATGGATCAATTTATGCATCCAATCATGGCCGAAAGTTTCGCCGTAATTGACCGAGAAATTGGCGAACATAATTTTACTGACCAAGAATATGCTATTGTGCGGCGAGTCATTCACAGTACAGCAGATTTTGAATTTAAAGAATTAATTCGCTTTAGTCCAAGAGCCATAGAACAAGGTATAGCTGCCCTGCGCCAAGGAATACCGATTATTGTTGATGTAAAGATGGTAAAACAGGGAATAGCCAATTTATTAGCCACAACTTTTAATAATCCCCTGATCTGTGCCCTAGATGGGGTATCGGAAGCACTTCCAGGAAAAACTCGCACGGAAACAGGCTTACTGGAATGTTACAAGCAATTTCCGGGCGCTATATTTGCGATCGGCAACGCGCCTACAGCTTTATTAGCATTATGTTCTGCCGTATCCTCTGCTTCCATACCGCCTGCCCTGATAATTGCTGCTCCAGTTGGCTTTATTTCAGTGGTAGAGTCAAAAACAGCATTAGCAAAAATATCTGTGCCGCAAATTCGGGTGGAAGGTCGTAAAGGCGGTTCCCCAGTGGCGGCGGCCATAGTAAATGCTTTAATAGTTTTGGCAGGGGAAAAGTAATAGGAGGCAAAAAAAGCGTATTGTAAAGTTTGTCTCCTAAATTCTGCAATATGAGAACGCCAGTACATATAGTTGGAATTGGCTTAGATGGGGCAGTAGGGCTGCCCAATGACCTGCGACGGTTAGTAGAGCGGGCTACTTTGTTAATTGGCAGCGATCGCCATTTGAGTTATTTTCCCCACTCGACCGCCGATCGCTTAATTTTAGGAGATATTACTGATGCCATTAAAGAAATTAGCTATCAGTTAAATTTCTCTGAGTCGGATAATTTAGATATTCTCATCGTAGTTTTAACCAGTGGCGACCCCCTATTTTTTGGTTTAGGTCGTTTACTCCTGGCAGAAATTCCCCCCGAAAAACTAACTTTTCATCCCCATCTTAGCTCTGTCCAATTAGCTTTTAACCGTGTAAAAGTGCCTTGGCAAGATGCTAAAATAATTAGCGCTCATGGACGTTCTTTAGCAGAATTAACAGAAGCTTTGCAAGCGGGGCATGAAAAAATTGGTATCCTTACCGATAATATTAACAATCCCATTGCTATTGCAAATTTACTGATTTCCCTAGATTTAGCCAACTGTTACGATTTTTGGATTTGTGAAAATCTGGATGGTAAAGATGAACGGGTTGAATGTTGGCAAACTGAAGATATTTTAGAAGAAAATTTTGCGCCTCTTAATGTTGTGATATTGATTCGTAATACTCGATCGACTCCTTTAGATTTACGTAATTTACCTTTATTTGGATTACCCGATCGAGTTTTTAATACTTTTAGCGATCGCCCTGGCTTAATGACTAAGCGAGAAATTCGCGTTTTAGCATTGGGAGAATTAGGATTACGTCCTTCTCAAACAATTTGGGATATTGGCGCTGGTACAGGTTCTATTTCCATTGAAATTGCGCGTTTATTCCCTGATTCTGTTGTTTATGCTATTGAAAAAACTACCGCCGGTACTTCGTTAATTGAGCAAAATTGCCGCAGATTTTTACTTAGAAATGTTATTTCTATTCACGGTACTGCTCCTGATATTTTACACCGTTTACCTCAGCCCGATCGCATTTTTATCGGCGGTAGTGGTGGTAATTTAAATTCTATTTTAGGAGTTTGTGCTGCTCATTTAATGCCAGGAGGTATTATTGTTTTAGCTTTGGCTACTTTAGAGCATCTTAATGCCGCTATAACTTGGTTAGAAGACCAAAATCGCTATGAACCCGGCTGGAGTTATCATGTTTTACAATCCCAGCTATCTCGCTCAGTTTCTGTTGGCTCTTTAACTCGTCTTTCTCCCCTTAATCCTGTTAATTTGGTGACAGCTATTCGACCTAAATCTAAAAATTAGTCAGCACAAGTTTTAATTGCCAAATACTTCCAGCCGTTACTAATAAAAATAAGATTCCCATTACTCCAGCTAAGGGTTTTTTACCTAACCCAGTTATCCACTCTGGAGTTTTTCCTGTATAATTAATTAATTGTGCTGTATCTATACAAGTTATTATCCAAATCCAAGCAGAATGTAACCCCCAAGCTAATCCTAAATTACCTCGATCGAACCAACGGGCTAAAACTAATACCATTCCCATTAACCATAATCCTAATAATTGTGGTAAAGTTTCTTGGATTTCCCAAACTAAATGTAATATAGCAAAAATTACACTAGAAATTATTGCTGCTATCCATAGGGAATAATCTTGTTGTAATTGCGTTAATAAAAATCCCCGAAAAATTAACTCCTCTACTCCGCCAATCCATAATGATAATAGGAATATAGGTGATATTATGGAGGCTAAGGTAGGAGGTGTGGTAATAGCAGTATTTAGATTATTTTCTGGTGTTGATTTAGAAAAATTCCATGTTACCCATTTTAAAGCTGTTTCTACACCAAATAATAGGAATAAACCTAAAATACCTAAAATCCAACCTAATACTAAGGAAAATATCATGGACAAATTCCAGGAAAATCCGTAATCTGTTAAGGAAATTCCCTGTAATTGTCCTATTTTCCAGATAATTAATGGGGCGATGGCGTATAGGGAAGCTAGTAAAGGTAATTTGCGATCGATTTTTGCTGAGTTCGATCGTCTATTAAGTTTATTAAGTATAATTATAGTGATTATTGCAAAGGGAAACCAACAGCCCACCCATAGGATAAAAAATCCGATCGTTTTGACAATAGCTGATGTTTCACTTAAATTAACTAGAGACAAGATAATTTCTGGATTTGATGTCATATTCATATTGAATGGAGTACAAAAACCTAATTTTGGACA
>CAWUOF010000582.1:0-2964 GCA_963923765.1 uncultured bacterium
ATTTACTTTTGGTGTAGCATTACGAATTGCTATTACACCAACAGCACCACTACCCAGTAAACCTGCTGTTACCAGTCCGATCAACCAGGGGGTAAATTTATTTTCTGCTTTTTTGCCAATTAGAGGTAGTTGCATGGATATTTTCCTGAAATTAATCAAACAATAGGTTGGAATTTGGTAAGTTAATTTATTAGTTGTCTGGGATTATGTTTTTATTTGATGATGAAGCCATCTAAATTTATAGGACTTTTTAATAATTTATATTCCATTTGTTCTAGTTGCTTACGGTTTTTGTCCTCCCATTCCTTTTCCCAGCGATCGTGTAATGCTGGTAATTCTTTTTCCCAAAAAGCATGAATATCTCGCATTTCTTCTAAGCGTAAACTACGCTCGGCTTCATCATCTTTTAATATATCTAATCCCTTTTCTGCCAGTTGTCGAAAAGCTGTGATTGTTGCCAATCTCGCTTTACTCATTTGTGTCCAAGCACCCGGTTTAATACAGTAATAATCTCGTCTTTGTCCGGGTAAAGCAACTCGTTCAATTAAGCTTAATTGTGTTAATAACCTCGTCATTGTACTAATTGAACCTTTACTAGCTTGTAACATATCTGCCAACTCTCCTGGCGACTGGTAGGGCGGTTCAGCAATTAACAGCCAGCCAAAAATCCTTCCCGCCATACGGGGCATCCCCAGGGTTTCAAACATTAAACCCACTTCTTCTATAAAATGCTGCTCTTTTGCTTGTTTTTCTTCTTCACTCAAAGTCCTCTTCCTTGGCTTTTAACCATTAATTTTAATTGTATCTAATTATTAAGTTAGCACATTTCCAATGTTTAGTAAACACTGAACAAATTAAATAAAAAAAATATCGGCAGCTTTTTTGGGCCGATAGAACCTGGGTTATACTATTTGGGACATTAATACAGGGAAATGGAATAAAATCTTTTCCTTATATCCCCTATTCTTTATTTATAACCCCAAATAACGTATTTTCAATGGTTATGGATTAGAACTATACTGACGATCGGTAAAAAAAGATAAGTTGAGATTTGCTATGGACGCCGATGCACTCTGGCAACGTTATCAGGATTGGCTCTATTATCACGAAGGATTAGGATTTTTACTAGATGTTAGTCGGATGCGTTTCGACAATAAATATATTGAGGTAATGCAGCCTAAATTTGCAAAAGCTTTTCAGGAAATGACAGCTTTGGAAAAAGGGGCGATCGCTAACCCAGACGAAAATCGCATGGTGGGTCATTACTGGTTACGAGACCCAGATTTAGCGCCGACACCAGATCTTAAAAAAGATATTGTCGAAACGCTGGAAAAAATAGAATTATTTACTCGCCAAGTCCACGCGGGGGCAATTCATCCGCCCTATCATCCCCGTTTTACTGATATTCTATCCATTGGTATTGGTGGTTCGGCTTTAGGGCCACAATTTGTGGCGGAAGCCTTAGCCCCAGATGAGGCACCTCTAGCTATACATTTTTTAGATAATACAGATCCAAAAGGAATCGATCGAGTTCTAAATAAAATTAAAGATCGTCTCGATCGCACTTTAGTTATAGTCATTTCCAAATCTGGAGGAACACCAGAAACTCGTAACGGCATGGTAGAGGTACAAAAAGTTTATGCAGATCAAAACCTCGACTTTGCCCAGTATGCCGTCGCCATTACCGGAGAAGACAGCAACTTAGATAAACTTGCCAAAGCCCAGCATTGGCTGGCTACTTTCCCCATGCATGATTGGGTAGGGGGCAGGACATCGGAATTATCGGTTGTAGGCTTACTTCCTGCCGCATTACAAGGCATAGACATTAGGGCTATGCTAGATGGTGCAAAAACAATGGATATCGCCAGCCGAATACCTGAAATTAATAATAATCCTGCTGCATTACTGGCTTTAAGCTGGTATTTTGCCGGCAATGGACGTGGCGAAAAAGCTATGGTAGTTTTACCCTACAAAGATAGTTTGTTACTATTTAGCCGCTACCTGCAACAGTTGGTAATGGAATCTTTAGGAAAAGAAAAAGACCTAAATGGTAATACAGTTCACCAAGGAATAGCGGTTTATGGTAACAAAGGTTCCACAGATCAACACGCTTATGTACAACAACTTCGGGAAGGTGTTGCTAATATTTTCGTGACTTTTATTGAAGTCCTCGAAGATCGACAAGGAACATCGCCAGAAGTAGAAGCTGGCGGTATTACATCTGGTGATTATCTATCAGGTTTATTGCAGGGAACTCGTAATGCTCTTTACGAAAATAATCGTGATTCTATTACCATCACTATTCCCCAAGTAAATGCTGGCACAGTTGGTGCTTTAATTGCTCTGTATGAGCGAGCAGTTGGTCTGTACGCTTTTCTAATTAATATCAATGCCTATCATCAACCAGGGGTAGAAGCAGGGAAAAAAGCTGCTAGTGCTGTTTTAGAATTGCAGAAAAAAGTCCTCCAGATTTTACAGCAAGAAGGTAAATCATTGTCTTTAAATGAACTTGCCGAAAAAGCTCAAGCAGTCGATCGCATTGAATCAATTTACAAAATAGTTCGGCATTTAGCAGCAAATCAGCGCAGTATAGTTTTAGAAGGCAATCTCGGTAAACCTACTAATTTAAAAATTTCGGCAAAATAAACCAATTTAATCTCTGATTATTCCGCCGAAATTAGTAGCTAAACATTGGTATTTACCCAAGTAATTTACCCAGAAATTTTAAACTGATAAGACTCAGCTAGTTTTTCTGCAAGTCAAGGATGGTAATAAAATAATTTCAGGAAGTTTATAACTTTACTTTTTCTCCTAATAGGAAATATTTTCGGAGAGGATTGTTTAAATTATTTAATTACCATTCTTAATTTTTTAATTTAATATCTAGTAATTATTACCGTTGTTGCGCTGTCTTCGCTCTTATTGGACTATGAACACAAACTATAGATTTGCATAATTAAAATA
>CAWUOF010000583.1:0-2956 GCA_963923765.1 uncultured bacterium
GCCTTAATTAATTTCCGAAATAATGGTTAATAGCTAAATAAAAATTAATGGGAAATTTATGTAACTTTTAGAATGAAGAAATCAATGGAAAATATATTGATACTTTTATTGATCTTCTTCATTCATAATTTTAACTTTAGCTATTAGCTACTAATTCATTAAACAGCTACCAAATCATAACGAATATTAGCTTGTTTCAGGCGATCGATGGCTTCGGCAAGGCGATCGCAATCTTCAATTAAACTAATTCGCACATAATTATCACCGCCACTACCAAAAGCACCACCTGGAGTAAATACTACTCCTGTTTGTTGCAACACTGACAAAGCAAAATCAGAAGAATTCATTCCCGGCGGGCATTTCATCCATAAATACATAGTAGCGTTAGTTTTAGCCACATTCCAGCCTAAACTTGCCAAACCATTTATCAAGAAATCTCGGCGAATTTGATAACGTTGTTGTGCTTGATGGATGTATTCTTCTGGTAGATTTAAAGCTGTTTCTGCCCCAGCTTGCACCACTGCAAACATTCCATAATCAAGATTAGTTTTTAAAGTGCGTAAACCTTGGACTACTTGGCGATTTCCTACTACAAATCCCACGCGCCAACCAGCCATATTATACGTCTTAGATAGGGTGTGAAATTCTACACTTATTTCTCTAGCGCCAGGAATTTCTAACAAGCTAGTTGGTTTATAGTCATCAAAAGCTAATTCTGCATAACATAAATCGTGAATTAGCAAAATTTCATATTTGCGAGCAAAAGCAACAATTTCTTCAAAAAATTCTCTTGGCGCTGTGGCAGCAGTGGGATTATTGGGATAATTGAAATATAGCATTTTAGCTTTTTCTGCTACAGCATCAGGAATGCTGGCTAAATCAATTAACCAATCGTTTTCTTCTTTTAAAAGTAGCTGATAAATATCACCCCCAGCTAAAACTGGTCCGCGAAAATGGGCGGGATAAGCAGGGTTAGGTACTAAAATTACGTCGCCTGGGTTGATATATGCTAGGGCGAGGTGTGTTAAGCCTTCTTTTGACCCTAAAATCGGTAAAGCTTCGCTATCTGGATCTAAATCTACGTCATAGCGGCGTTTATACCAGGCGGTGATGGCGCGGCGAAAACTGGGCATCCCTTCAAAGGCAGGATAGCGATGATTAGCTGGATTTTTTAAAGCGGCGATCGCTGCGTCTACTATTGGTTGAGGTGTAGGCCCATCTGGGTTGCCCATACCTAAATCTATTAAATCTAAACCCTGTGCCCGTGCATTAGCTTTTAACTCATCCAAGCGAACAAATACATAAGGCGGTAGTTTTTGTAACCTTTCCGCCATGTTAATTCCATTGCTAAGTAACATCTCATCTTCTCCTTTTCAAAAAAACCACCAGTATTGATACCCAGTTTCTCCACAGAAAAATTTTTAATGGTGGGTTTCTACAATCTCAATTTTGTTCCTCGCTGTCAATTACCCCCGCCGGTGTCACTTGGTGACGTCCATTTTCCACCGGTACTGTAGTTGAAACCATTGCCGCCATTAATTGTTCGGGTACAACTGGAAATGGTAGGTGATGGATATCTGAGTTAGGGGCACAGGCAATTTCTGCTGCTTGCTGTAATTGCGTTAAGGTAATATTTGCCATCCCTAAAGCTGATAGATTTTGGGGTAAACCAATTTCTCCGTAAAACTTTAATAATTGTTGCCTTGCACTTGCCGCTAGTTGATTGCCTTGTAACATTTCTTCTAACCGCAATTGTACGAGGATGCCATAAGCTACTTTTTCCCCATGTAAGGTGTGGTGACTGGAGGCTAAGTGGGTTAACCCATTATGGACTGCATGGGCGGCAACAGTGCGACATTTTGCCCCACCTAAACCACCGATCACTCCAGCTAGTAATACGCTGGCATCTACTATTTCTTGCCAAATTTCTCCTCCGGGTTCTTGGAGGGCGGCGGCGGATTTTTGTAATAAAATATCTCGTAAAATTCGGGCTTGTTGTACTGCGGCTATGAGTAGGGTTTGCTGGGAATGACCGCTACTTACTGAGGCTTCGTACCATTTCGCCAGGGCATCTCCTATGCCTGCTACTAATGTTCGTTGTGGTGCGGTTTTAATTATTTCGTAATCTAATATTAGTAAGTCTGGGCATTGGGGTAGGCTAACGTCGTATAAAAATGCGCCTTCGTTGGAATAGATGTTAGATAAGGCTGTCCAGGCTGCACAGGTGGCCGCAGAAGTGGGAATGGTAATTACTGGAATTTGACATTGGTATGCTAGAAGTTTGGCGGCATCTAGGCATTTACCGCCGCCGCTACCGATAATGACATCGGCTTTGTGGGCTGTTCCTGCTTGTTGTAGGTGTGCAAGGCTAGATTCGCTACAATCTGGTATGTAGGAAACTGTGGCGCTTTGGATTTGTTGGGTTTCTAGCAGTGGTTGTATTTTGGCTTTGATGAGGGGTAAGGTGCGATCGCCTCCTACTATTAGGGGTCTTTTTCCTAAATACCCGATCTCCTCTATCCCATCTGCGATCGCCTGCCAACCTCGTATTACTTTTGCTGGCGCAACTGTTAAGTTATTTATAGCTACGCTAGTTTTTTTATTGGTATTAGATGTTGATGATATATCGAGCATCATGGTAGGCTGAATCCCTTTATTCTTTTATTTTCTTATTAATCAATTCATCTTATCTTTAGCATATATCTTCTACAAATTGCTATATCCTTTTTCCAAATAACTTTAGAATTTGTGATTTTTTTGGGCTGACACCAATTTTTGCTAGTTATAAATAACTGTTTTTGCGCTGTCGAAAGCGCTTCCTGGACTATGAATAAAAATTATAAATATTTTCCTACTTAAAATCTTGGTTTTTTGGCAATTACAAAAATTTACCCTCATGTTTTACTATGTTTATAGTATTTATAGTGTAGCATATTTAACCTGTCTCTTATACACA
>CAWUOF010000584.1:0-2949 GCA_963923765.1 uncultured bacterium
ATCATATTCTATTTTACCCTTCTGCTAAGGCTTTTGTATGCAAAACTGCTTGCTTAATCATTTCAGCAACTTCTGTATTGTTTTCTACTAATTCCGGATTTTTTGGCTGCCAATTTAAGGAAAAAGTCAATAGTAAAGCTTCTCCATCTTTAGCAGGAATATCAATTTTATTAATAACACTACCAGTAAAAACTGGATGATCTATTAAAGTAAAACATACTTCTCTAGTTGTTTCATTTACAGTAATTTTTTCCAAAAGTTGAAGTTTACTTGTTTGCATTTCTCGAATCACAAAATTAGGAGTTTTTTCGATAATTTTTGACTCTTTTACATCAGAAATATATTTTTGAGGATTTTCGATTTTGTCTAATAACAAATTCCACAGAATTGTTACAGAAGAATTAACTGGGCTACTATAACTAGCTTGTGACATGATAAAATTTATCCTTATCTAATAATTCGATAAATTATATACAATTATATACAATTATTTCAGCAATTCTTCAAATTTTTGTTGATTCCACAGAGTTTGATATAAACCTGTTTTTTCCACCAATTCTTGATGAGTACCTATCTGCACAATTTGACCACGTTCCATCACAAAAATTCTATCAGCAGTAGCCGCAGCAGACATTTGATGGGAAATGAAAATTACAGTTTTACGCTGAGTGCCTTTAGTGAGATTTTGTAAAATATTAGTTGCAGTTTGATTATCTACACTAGAAAGAGCATCATCTAAGATTAAAATAGGTGCATCCATTAACAAAGCCCTAGCTAGGGCGGTACGCTGTCTTTGACCTCCAGAAAGAGTTATACCTCGTTCTCCTACTATAGTATTATATTGTTGGGGAAAATTGAGAATTTCTGCTGCAATTTGGGCTTGTTGAGCAACATATTCTAAATCTTGACGATCGGCTGTAGGATTACCATAACAAATATTATTTGCAATACTTGTACTAAACAGAAAACTTTCTTGGGGAACATAAGCAATAGCACCCCGTAAATCTTCTAAGCGTATTTTAGTAATATCGTATCCATCCAAAAATATTTGATTGGAATTAATATCTAACAAACGCGGCAAAGCATTAGCTAAAGTGGATTTACCCGCACCAATTGCCCCGACAATTGCTACAGTTTCCCCAGGTTGAATTTCCCAGTTAATATTTTTTAAAGCTGGTACATTAGCACCAGGATAGGTAAAACTTAAATTACGAGCAATTATATTGCCTTTTATTGCTTGTATAGGTAGGGATATGGCATCATAATCATTGTGGATTTTGGGAGTTACTGTTAAAATTGACTCTACTCGATCGATACTAACTTCTCCTCGTTGATAAGTAGTAATAGTAAAACCTAATAAAGCTGTGGGAAAAACTAACCTTTCCACATAAATAATTAACGATAAAAAATTCCCAACACTAATTTCGCCACTATTAATTGCCGTTGCCCCAAAAGCTAGTAACACTAATAAACTAATACTAGCTAAACCTGCTAAAATAGGAAATAATTGGGTTCTAGTTTGAGCAAGATTAAGATTAGCTATTAAAAGTTTTTGATTTAATTGCCGAAAAGCACGGCGTTCATTTTCTTCTTGGGCATAGATTTTAATTAAAGCCATGCCACTCATATCTTCTTGAATTAAATCACTTAACTCGGAAAGACTTTCTTGTAATGCTAACTGTTGACTACGCAGGCGATCGCTAAATAACTGTACCAAAACCATCATTATAGGATAAATTATCAACGCCAATAACGTTAAACGCCAATTTATCCATAACATTACAGGCAAAGTTAAAGCGTAGGCAAATATCGTATTAGCTATACTCAGTACTGCAAAACCTAACAAACGCCGTATATTATCCACATCGCTAGTAGCACGGTTAATTATATCTCCCGCCGTATTAGCATTAAAATAAGAAGGTTCTAATGTTAGTAAATGTTCAAAAATCTTTTGTTTTAAATCAAATTCTACTTGTCGCCCTACTCCAAATAATAACTGGCGAGAAATTATCCGAATAACCCACATTATACTTGCTAACACCACAATAGCTATGGCATAGCCTCTAATATCATTAAAATTAAAGCTTATGCTTAATTTGTCCACCGCTTGACGTATGAGTAAAGGCAAATAAACGCCCAGCCCATTGACTATAAACAGCGCGAAAATGCCCAGAGATGCCTCTCGCCAATGGGGACGCAGATAATTAGTTAATTTTCGTAGCCGAGAATTAGCCATTTTAAAAATTAGCCATGTTAAAAAATTACTATAGGCTAATTGTAAAAGAAAAGTAATTTATTGGCAGCATAATTAAATTACTGGTTATTCTTGCCTGAATTACCTTGACAAAATATCCTTGATACGCTATATAGCACTAACTTAAATAAAATTAAAATCACCAGGGCTGAGGTTGGTAGCTTGGATGCTATTTACAGTAACTACAAGTTCCTTTGTATTAGCAATCCGAATCAAGGAAATATTATTATTATTTTGGGTAATTTCCAGCAGAATTTCAGCCCCTTTGCTATCATAATCTTCACCTTGGGTAAAATCGGTAATATTATCAGAATCTTTATTAGACTTCTTGCGAAAGTCAGGCAAGAGGCTTTCTTGCAAGAGGCAAAAGCCAGAAAGATTGATGTTTTCTTAACAAGAAATGATTGTTTTTTTAGTTTCGCAAGAAGTCTATTAGTTTTAAAAATAAAGCGATCGCTTCCTTCCCCAGCATTTAAAAAATCATTGCATTACTATATAAAATTAAAACAATGAGCAGTTAAAATAAGATTGATTCGGTTTTTAATGAGTAGAAATTAACCAGGTTTTTTCTATGCTTTAGCATTAGAAATAAATACCAACTATTATCATACTTAACTTATTTTTATTTAAAATAACTATATAAATAATTCTAATTTTTTACCTAGAAAATAACCCAATTATAGCCTTATATATAT
>CAWUOF010000585.1:0-2946 GCA_963923765.1 uncultured bacterium
TTTGCTAATCTTGTAGCCCAGCTAAACACCGGGACGATATGGCCAGAGCTAATAGTCCTAGCTACCCTGCTAGTCGTCTTAATTGCCGACTTAATTTTAGGGCGTTCAGCTTCCCGGTGGATACCCTACGCGGCTGTTGTCGGTCTTCTTATCTCCATTGTCAGCATTTATCAGCAATGGGGTAATACCAACACCGTTTCATTTCTGGGCGGTTTCAACAGTGACGCCCTCAGTTTAGTATTTCGTGGCATTATCGCCCTGTCTACTGCTGTGACGATTTTAATGTCCATTACCTACATAGAGCAGACAGGTACAGCATTAGCAGAATTTATCATTATTCTGCTGACTGCCACACTAGGGGCGATGTTCCTCTCCGGGGCGGACGAATTGGTAATGATTTTCGTCTCCTTGGAAACTCTGAGTATTTCTTCGTACTTGTTAACGGGTTATACCAAGCGTGACCCCCGTTCTAATGAAGCAGCATTAAAATATCTCTTAATTGGGGCATCAAGTTCTGCTGTTTTCCTATATGGTATTTCCCTGCTATATGGACTATCGGGCGGCGAAACTCGCCTGAGTTCTATTGCTGGTGGACTGGCTAATGCCCATGCTGGGGACTCCCTGGGTTTGGCGATCGCCCTCGTATTCGCGATCGCTGGTATTGCCTTCAAGCTTTCTGCCGTTCCCTTTCACCAGTGGACGCCTGACGTTTACGAAGGTTCACCTACTCCCGTTGTCGCTTTTCTGTCGATCGGTTCCAAAGCTGCCGGTTTTGCCCTCGCTATTCGTCTGCTAGTTACCGCTTTCCCCCTGGTCAGCGAACAGTGGCACTTTGTTTTTACCGCCCTTGCTATACTTAGTATGGTATTGGGTAACATTGTCGCCCTCGCCCAAACCAGCATGAAACGATTACTTGCCTACTCTTCCATTGCCCAGGCAGGTTTCGTAATGATTGGTTTAATTGCCGGTACTGAAGCCGGATATGCCAGCATAGTTTTTTATATGTTGGTTTATCTGTTTATGAATTTGGGCGGTTTCATCTGCGTAATTCTCTTTACTTTACGTACTGGTACTGACCAAATTAGCGAATACTCTGGCTTGTATCAAAAAGATCCATTGTTGACTTTAGCACTTAGTATTTGTTTGCTGTCCTTGGGTGGAATTCCTCCCCTAGCTGGATTTTTTGGTAAAATTTATTTATTCTGGGCTGGTTGGCAAGCTGGCGCTTATTGGCTAGTTTTACTGGGTTTATTAACTAGTGTTGTCTCTATCTATTACTACATTCGTGTAGTTAAAATGATGGTAGTTAAAGAACCCCAGGAAATGTCAGAAGCGGTGAAAAATTATCCAGAAATTACCTGGAATTTACCAGGAATGCGTGCTTTGCAAGTTGGTTTGGTTTTGACTTTTGTAGCTACTACTATATCGGGTATTCTTTCTAACCCTTTGTTTACTTTAGCTAATGATTCAGTTATCCAAACTAAAATGCTGCGATCGGCTACAGATATTCCGGTAATTGCCCAAAATTCTGATATTACCACCATTGATAATCAAACCCAAGAGTATCCTAATAGTTTTGAATAGATACCTGTAAAAACTGATAATTGAGATACTCAAACATCATAGGAAAGTAGCATTTTTTGCTTACTTTCCTATTAATTTTATTATTGTTATTATATGGCGGGCATCTGTAAAAAGCTGTTGTTGTCGTGACATTACTCATTTTGCAGCCCAAAAATACCAGATAATAGTTACTAGATTTTTTGGGAAATGTAGCCTTATATTTTTATTGTCCAGAATAGGTAATAACTATGAAATCCAAACAATTTCGCAAACTGCACCGCCAACTTGCTCCGATTATGTTTATCCCTTTAACTTTAACTGCAATTACAGGTATCATCTATCCTATAGCTGGCAGATGGTTGCATTTTGATGATGACAAAATTCATTTGCTAATGGATATTCACAGTGGTGCTATATTTAGATTAGCAAAGATTTATCCCCTTTTAAATGGATTAGGAGTAATTGCCTTAATAGTAACGGGTTTGAGTATGACTAATCTTTTTAAACGTCGTGTTTCCCATCCAGATACAGAAAATGAATAAATATTAAATGATTACCAGTATTTTTTGAAGAAAATGTCAAAATCTAAACCTTACCAACCTTTAATTTTACGTTTGTTACATGGTATTAATGCTGTTATTGCTGTATCAGCAATTATGACGGCTTTTTGTGTTTATAATATTCACGATGGACGTTTTGGGAAAATCTCTTTACCGATGATTCCAGATATTGTGGGTATTCATGGTACTTTTGGCTTAATGCTTTTTCTGTTTTTTCCCTTTTTTGCAGTCTATAGTTTTTATTTTGGTAAAAAACGTTTAATACAATCGGATTCTTTCCAGAAATTAAGTCAAATTGGGAAACCTATTTGGTGGTATAGTTTGCACCGCATTACTAATACTTTGATGTTGTTGGCAATTTTCTTGGGAGTATTATCAGGTAAAATGGTGCAAGAAGAATGGATTACTGCTCAGGATTTTAACCATGTTTGGTATAGTTTGCATTTAATATCCTGGGGGATAATAGTATTTTCTTTGGCTATACATTTATTGATGAGTGCTAAAATCGGCGGTATGCCTTTAATAGTTTCTATGTTTAATTTTAAATATCGTCAGGAAGATTCTCCTGCTATTTGGATGGCAAAAATTAAAGCTTTTTTTCGTAGGTAGTTGTAGTAATGATGGTGAATCTACAAAATATAGCTATCAAAACACGAATAATTTAGAAAACCATAAGGTAATCAAAAATTATTATTTCTTTTCAGGAGCTAATTTACTATATTTTTAGAGCAATTTTTATAATTTTTTAAAAGTTATGGTTTTGATAATATTAGCGGGACTTAAACAAAAAAACCGAGCTAAATAAGTTATAATGCTTGAATAG
>CAWUOF010000586.1:0-2943 GCA_963923765.1 uncultured bacterium
GCACCGAGACTTTGGACTTCTTCTTTGACCGCAGGGCGAATATCAAAAGCTTCTACTACTGCACCGAGACGACGTGCAGTGGCGATCGCCTGTAGACCCGCTACACCGGCACCTACTACTAATACTTTGGCTGGCTTAATTGTTCCTGCTGCCGTTGTTAACATTGGGAAGAATTTCGGACAAGCGGCGGCTGCTAATAATACTGCTTTATATCCGGCGATCGAGGCTTGGGAAGACAAAGCATCCATACTTTGTGCCCTAGTTGTCCTTGGAATCATTTCCATGCCAAAAGCAGTTACCTGCCGTTTGGCTAAACGTTCTATTAAAATTGGATTTCCCAACGGATTTAAAAATCCAATTAGTACCGAGCCTGCTTTTAGTAAATCAACTTCCCGATCTTTTGGCGGCGCTACTTTCAACAATATATCGGCTTCTCGCCACAGATAATCAGCATCTGAAATAATTTTTGCACCAGCTTTTTCATAATCTGCATCACAGAAAAATGCTTCATTACCTGCACCCGACTCTATCCAAACTTCTAATCCCTGTTTTACCAACCGAGCTACTGTATCCGGGATTAATGCTACACGACGTTCGCCAACTTCTGTTTCTTTTGCAACTGCTATTTTCATGTATTTTCCTCTCCATTACCAACAAATTTCTCAATAATTGTCAGGGAAATTTAATCCTATGTAATGATTTATGAACTTAATCAACACCTCAACAGCAAATTTTTAGATAATTTTAACTTTTTCTGCATTGTTTTGGCAACCATTATTAATTTCATTTTTTTGATGATTTACCACACTGGAACTAAATTACTTGCCATATTTTTATGATGGGTATTTCAGCCCTAAATTCTAGGTAAAAGCGTCATTGCGGCAAGCTTGACCCCAGCGATCGCGATCGTTTTCTAATCATTGATTTTCTTTTAGGAAAAATAACCTACTTAACCAAACTGCAAATCTATGAATAATGGCTTACTATTGCATACTAAATGATTTCCAGATATCTAGCTATTTTTTAACCTTATTTTTATATCTTTGCCAAGGTCTGATAAATATTCTGGAATATTTTATCGCAAATAATCAAATATTGCATTAATACATTTCTAAGAATCGTATAAATTACCACTATTGTTATTTTTTCATCACCAAAACAGCTTGATTAAGATACTTTTTGTAACTATTTGCAATATTTTCTGGCTTAACAACCACAAAATTATGAGAAAATTCGGCAAAAATCTATACATTCAGATATATTTAGAAATATATTGTAATATTCGCAATATTAAATTTAAGGCGTGCAGTCAGTCATCCTATGCAGAGGCGATCGGCCTGAGCAAAGCCCACAACTATATTGATGGCCCATGAGAATTAAAAAATAAAAATCAGTCATGTATGAACCCTTGATTATTACTTAACGATCTAAATTTCAAATTGTGTAGAGGAGTTATCAATGAAACGAGCAATTGCAGTTTTAGCTATGACCGCTTCCTTATTAACAGGACTGTCAGCCATAAGTTTAGCTCAGGGAACACCTGGATTTACTTTATGGGGAGGGCCAAAACGGGGATTTCAGTTAGGCTATAAATTAGATTATGGCTCACCGGATATGTGGGACCGCTATCGATTGGATATTAAAGCCCAAAACATCCGGGAAGCAGTAGGGGCACCTGTAGCAGTAGCCCAGATATCGATCGACTATCCCAAATATTACAACGGGATAATAGAACCCAAAAAAATAGAAGTATTAGTACAGAACAAAAAAGTACCCTTACAAGAGGTAGTATGGGACAAAGAAAATCGTCGCATCGACATTTACTTACAAGACCCCATATCCGCCGGGAAAAGCTTTAATGTTGTATTATCCGAAGTCAAAAACCCGCCCTTTGGAGGAATGTACTATTTTAACTGTCGGATTATGACCCCTGGGGACATACCCAAATTACGTTACATCGGCACTTGGGTGTTGAGTATTAATAGATAAAACAAATTCCATCCCGCGATCGAGGTGGGATTGTCAACAACAGTGATAAAATTAGAGATTGTGACTTTTTAATCAAAATAAATTACCTGCCTGGGAGTAAATATGACCCAACGCACTTTACACGGCACCAACCGTAAAAGAAAAAGAACCTCTGGTTTTCGGGCGCGGATGCGGACAAAAAACGGTCAGCGTGTACTAAAAGCTCGCCGACTCAAAGGACGTTATCGCCTTGCTGTAGCTTAATTCGGGTAATAAACCCGTGTTGCCCAAAGCAAACCGACTAAAACACCGACAAGATTTTAATGCTGTCTATCAGCGCGGAAAAAAGCACAGGGCTGGGCGTTTGTTACTACGGGCACTACCGCGTCAAACAGTCTCAGCTAGTACTCCTTCCGCTCTGGCACAACAAAAATCAGGTGCAGAAAACTTACAGCCCACTCGTATTGGCATTTCCATCAGCCAAAAAGTGAGCAAGCGATCGGTTGTACGCAATCGGATGAAAAGACAAATTCGCGCTGCCTTGCGTCAACTGCTACCGCGAATATTACCTGGGTGGGACTGCATTCTGGTGGTACTGCCTCAACCAAACCCAGAATGCAATTATGGTCAATTTCTGCAAGAATTAGAGCAGTTGTTGGCACAAGGAAAGGTATTAGATGGGCATTCAAGAAGAAATATATTATGAGGGTGGGCCGCATAAAGGTGATCTGATTATCAATATATTGCTAGGATTTACCGTTATCTGCTTGCCCCTAACTGTAGCCGCAATAGTCAGAGCACTATGGCTACGCTACAGAATTACCACTCGTCGCATATCAATAAATTCAGGCTGGATGAGTCGCGATCGCACAGATATCGTTTACTCAGAAATTTACAAAGTGGTGACAGTACCACGAGGTCTGGGAATGTGGGGAGACATGGTAATTACCCTCAAAGATGGTTCTCGTATAGAAA
>CAWUOF010000587.1:0-2935 GCA_963923765.1 uncultured bacterium
TTCGCTCCATCCTTTATCCTGTAAAGGTTTTAGCCTTCTTGTTACCCCTACAGGAATTACTCAATAATTAATCATTTTTTTTCCCAGCAAAACTATAATTTTCCTAAAGCTAATATGGCATTTTGACCGCCAAAACCAAAACTAAAACAAAGGACGTGGTTTATATTAGATTTATAGGATGTTTTGACTAAATTTATATCAAATTCTGATGTTTTTAAACCGACACAGGGAGGTACAGTCTGATGGTGCAATGCTTTTAAACAAAAAGCCACTCCTAAAGCACCGGAAGCGCCTAAAAGATGTCCTGTTGCTCCTTTTGTAGAACTAACTAATACTCCTTGGGGAAATAAATGTTGTATTATATTGGCTTCAAAGCGATCGTTTAGCTGGGTTCCTGTGCCGTGAGCATGGATATAGTCAATATTAGATAAAGATATATCGCTACGTTGACAACATTTTTTTATCCCCCATATTGCATTTTTTCCTGATGGTTCTGGAGAGGTAGCAGAAAAAGCATCTGATGTCAAGGAAAAACCTAATATTTCACCATATATTTTTGCGCCTCGGTTTTTGGCTGATGTTATCGATTCTAATATAAATATAGCTCCTCCTTCTCCTAATACTAATCCTTCTCGATATCGATCGAACGGATAAGAACCTGTTTTTGCTAATGCTCCCATTTTCTGAAAACCAGCTATAGTTAATGGAGTTATAGGTGATTCTATTGCTCCGGTAATTACTTGTTTACATATACCTGTTTGAATAAGTTCAAAACCTTGTGCTAGTGACCATATACCTGTTGCACAAGCAGCCATTGGTGCTAAAATTGGTCCGGTAGATTCTATTTGTCTAGCTACAGCGATCGCTCCTTGATGGGGTAAAATATCTAACCAATTGCATAGTTTATTTTCACTTTCTTTATCTATATAAAAATTATCTGATTTGAAATTATTACTTATTCTATATTCTTTTGCTAATTTTTCCCATTCTCCTTGATAACTACGACTAGAACCTATGACAACTCCTACTTCTGGTAAAGGTGTTACTAGACTTGCATCTTTTAGGGCAGATATTAATATTAATTGAGTTAAAAAATTAAAATTTATAGGATTTTTACCAATCATTCCTATAGGTAAAGTTGGTATTTCGGGAAATATTTGTAGGTGTTTAATACCCGACTCACCAGCGATAAGACGCTGCCAAGTAGCATCTAAATCACCTAAAGCCGATATAAGACCAATTCCTGTAACAACAACTGGTATTTTTTGGTTAGTTACTAGCATGGTTATTTGTTAATTGATTGCCTAGTCGATAAATTATTTGACAATCGAATAATTTTAAACGTTTTTTTGTATAATTTTTAATAAGTTAAAATTTTGTGTTTTTTTAAGCTTTTAAGTTTGCTTTATTCTTGTAGTATTTTATGTTAAGAATTGGCGATCGCTAATTTTCCAATGTAATCATAAATATTTATAATTTTAAGGGGATTTCTTGGCGATCGTAGATTAAGGTACTTAATAAGTAGAAATATTTATTAAGTATATTATAGTATATGCTATAATAAGAAGTGTGAAATAATGATTATCAGTTGATTGATTAAACTATGTAAATTTTTTGTAATCTCGAAAAGATAATGCTTTTCAATAATATATAATCTAATCAATGTACAAGAAATTAAATTTAAATAATTAATGTCTAAAGGATTAAGATAATTAACATCTGGTGAAATTACGGATAAAATTTATAACCAAAAATTATTTAGTGTAGATGATTTACGTTAATATCTTTTTAATTTTTGTAAAGTGTGCTTAACTGTTAATGAAAATCAGATACTTTTAGTAAGTATAGCCTAACTCCATCAGTATTAATTTATGTTTATCCTAATACTGGGAAAACAACTTTATGCACCAAAGGTATCGCTAACGCACTGGAATTATAGTAAAAATGGCGATCGTACTCTCATCTTACTTACATCAAATAGCGATCGTTTCTCGTCGTCCCCAAAATAAGCGATCTTACTTTATCCTACCTAAATCAAATAGCGATCGTACTTCTATTATTTTCAACAGCGATTTTGACCTCTCCCCCGACCCCTCTCCTTGTAGGAGAGGGGAGTAAATCTTGCTCCCCCTTCTCTACTACGGAAGGCTCTAAACCTCTTAAAAATGGCTTTAAATCAAAATTTTAGAGTAAATCTTGATCCCCCTTCCCTCGCAGGGAAGGGGGTTGGGGGGTTAGGTCAGTTGAGGATGTTGAAGGAATGAGATCAAACCTAAAACCTCCTCTATCATAAACAAAGATATATTAATTTGCATACCCATTACTAAAATCAAAAAGTATGTTATTATATCAGGAGGAATAAGTATTTTTATCTAGGTATTGAGATTAAAAGTATGGCAGACCCAGTAATCAACAGTTTTGTTAAAAAGTTCTTGGAAGAATATGAGCTAGAATCAGAGCTTGATTATACAGATTTTGAGTTATTTGCTAATTATTGTGTGTTTTCATCTTTTAATCGTAGAGCAGAAGAATTTGATGTAACTAAAGTCCACACTGGACAAACTAAAGACACAGGACTAGATGGTATAGGTATTTTTATTGATGATATTTTAGTTAATTCAGAAGAAGATGCAGAACAAGTTATTGGCGATAAAAAGAGTAGAACTCTAAAATTAAAATTCATTTTTGTTCAAGCAAAACTAAAAAATAGTTTTGAATTTGAAGTTGTTAAAAAAACTATTGATGCAGTGGAAGATTTCTTTGCTGATTATAGAGATACGCAACCTATATATTCAAGAAGTGAGCAAGTTAAAGAAAAAGCTGCTCTAGCATCTTATTTACTTAAAAAGTATATTACAAATATAAGAGATAAGAAGCCAGAGTGTAATATTTACTATATTTGTATTTCTCATAAAGATGCTGATTCTACAATTAA
>CAWUOF010000588.1:0-2934 GCA_963923765.1 uncultured bacterium
TCTCGTGGGCTCGGAGATGTGTATAAGAGACAGTACCTATTTTAATCTATGAAAATTCTGCCGACTGATATTCCCGATGTTTTGTTGATTGAACCCCAGGTTTTTGCGGACGATCGCGGTTTTTTTTATGAAAGTTTCAATTTACGAACTTTTCGAGATAAAACTGGTCTGGATTTAGATTTTGTCCAAGATAATCACTCTCGATCGTCTCAGAATGTATTACGGGGTTTACATTATCAAATTGAACAAGCCCAAGGTAAGTTAATTCGTGTTATTGTTGGAGAAATTTTTGATGTTGCTGTAGATATACGAAAAACTTCCCCTACTTTTGGTCAATGGGTAGGTTATTTACTCTCTGGAGAGAATAAGCGTCAATTGTGGATACCTCCCGGTTTTGGTCATGGTTTTTTAGTTGTTTCTGATATTGCGGAAGTTTTGTATAAAACTACTGAGTATTACGCTAAACAACATGAACGTTGTATTTTGTGGAATGATGTTGATTTAAATATTAATTGGCCGCTAACAGGTGAAAAACCGATTATATCGGCTAAAGATGCGGAAGGAAAATCTTTTAAAGAAGCTGATTATTATTCATAATGCGAATACTTATTACTGGTAGTAACGGTCAACTGGGTGCAGAGTTACAAACTGTTTTAAATGGAACAGGAGAAATAATAGCGATCGCCCGCGAAGATTTAGATTTTACGAATGATACAGCTATTCGTGAAGTAATCACAACTATTCAGCCTAATTTAGTAATTAATGCGGCAGCTTATACCGCAGTAGATAAGGCAGAAAGTGAAGTTGATGTAGCAATGGCTGTTAATGGCAAAGCAGTAGAAATATTAGCCCAAGAATGTGATAAATTAGGGGCTGGTTTAATTCATGTTTCTACTGATTATGTTTTTGATGGGAATAATAACCGCCCATACCTAGAAACAGATGTTACTAACCCCCTGAGTGTTTATGGTCAGTCTAAATTAGCTGGAGAATTAGCTATTCAGGCAAATTGCCATAATTATATTATCCTGAGAACTGCTTGGGTTTATGGTATAGGTGGTAAAGGCAATTTTGTTAAAACTATGCTAAGACTAGGAGGCGATCGCGACGAAATTCGCGTAGTTGCTGACCAAATAGGCAGCCCAACATGGACAGGTGATTTAGCCTTAGCAATTAAAAATTTAATTCCCCATTTGAGTAGGGAAAAATCCGGTATTTATCACTTTACTAATAGCGGTGTTGCTAGTTGGTATGATTTCGCTGTAGCTATTTTTGCCGAGGCTAAATTATTAGGTATTCCCCTAAAAGTTAAGCAAGTAATACCCATTACTACTCCTGAATATCCTACCCCTGCTAAACGTCCAGCTTTTTCGGTGCTTTCCTGTAAAAAAATAACAGAAATTACCGGAAATTATCCTCCCCATTGGCGAGAATCTTTGCGGCTAATGTTACAACAGTTACACCACTAAGACACGAAAACACTAAGAGATGTATATATGAAAGCATTAATTCTTTCTGGTGGTAAAGGTACACGCTTACGACCTTTAACTTATACAGGGGCAAAACAATTAGTACCTGTGGCAAATAAACCGATTCTTTGGTATGGAATAGAAGGTATTGTCGCGGCTGGAATTACAGATATAGGGATTATTATTAGTCCGGAAACTGGGGAAGAAGTCAAGGCAAAAACTGGTAATGGTGAGTTATTCGGTGCAAAAATAACTTATATTTTACAAGAACAACCAGCCGGTTTAGCCCATGCGGTTAAGGTTGCCCAGCCCTTTTTAGGGGATTCTGCTTTTGTTATGTATCTGGGAGATAATATTATCCAGAGTGATTTACAACCTTTTTTAGAAGAGTTTAAAAAGGAAAATCTGGATGCTTTAATTATGCTACGAAAAGTTTCTAATCCTAGTGCTTTTGGTGTGGCAGAAGTGGATGAAAAGGGGCGGGTTTTGCATTTGGTGGAAAAGCCAAAAAATCCGCCTTCTAATCTGGCTTTGGTGGGGATTTATTTCTTTTCTCCAAGGGTACATGAGGCGATCGCTAGTATTTCACCTTCCCCTAGAGGAGAATTAGAAATTACTGATGCTATTCAGCGTTTAATTGACTGGAAAAAGCCTGTAGAAGCTTGCACTTTAGAGGGCTGGTGGCTGGATACAGGGAAAAAGGATGATTTGCTAGAAGCTAATCGAATTATTTTAGATACTCGTTTAAATCCTGCTATTCAGGGTGCGATCGATTCGGAAAGTCAAATTATTGGTAGAGTGCAAATCGGTAATGGTACGCAAGTAGTTAATTGTTCGATTCGCGGACCAGTTATTATTGGCGATAATTGTTATTTAGAAAATTGTTTTATTGGACCCTATACCAGCATTTATGATAATGTTAGTTTGATAGAAGCAGATTTAGAACATAGTGTTATTTTACAAGGCGCGAAAATTGCCGGAATTCATCAGCGAATAGTTGATAGTGTCATTGGGCAACGGGCTTGTTTAACTGCTGCCCCTCGCCGCCCTAAAGCTTTACGATTTATGATTGGTGATGATTGTCAAATTGAGTTAGTGTGATTTATTTTTTAACTGTTAATTATTATTCCGCAGATTTAGTCAAAAATCTGTTAGTTTCCCTAACTTCTGTCACCTCTCAGCCAGAATATCAGGTATTAGTAATTAATAATTCCCCTGATGATACTGCCGTCAATGATTTGTCGGCAGATTTTTCTATGCCAATAACAGTTATTAATGCTGGTAAAAATTTGGGTTTTGCGGCTGGATGTAATTTGGGCATAGAGTATATTTATAAGTTAAATTCTCAAGCTGTAATTTGGCTAATTAATCCTGATACAACTCTGGAAAATATAGCTATTCCCTATATTTTAGAATGTTTCGCCCAACAACCTAATCTAGCTATTTTAGGTACTCGCATTCGTGA
>CAWUOF010000589.1:0-2929 GCA_963923765.1 uncultured bacterium
AGAGAGGTCTCGTGGGCTCGGAGATGTGTATAAGAGACAGCGTTATTAGCGGCGAAATACCAGCAGGGTTACGCGGTTCTCTATATCGAAATGGCCCTGGAAGATTAACCAGAGGCGGACAAAAAGTAGGGCATTGGTTTGATGGCGATGGCGCAATTCTAGCTGTACATTTTACAGATAAAGGCGCTACTGGTGTTTATCGCTATGTGCAAACAAAGGGATATTTAGAAGAATTACAAGCTAATAAATATCTTTATGGTAACTATGGTATGACTGCCCCTGGTCCGTTTTGGAATCAATGGCTGAAACCGGTAAAAAATGCCGCCAATACATCAGTCATAGCTTGCCCAGATAAATTATTAGCCCTATGGGAAGTTGGGCAACCTTATCGTTTAGATCTTAATAATTTAAATACCTATGGAGAAGATGATTTAGGGGGAATAGATAAAAATTTAATTTATTCTGCCCATCCCAAAAGAGATGGAATAACAGGAGAAATTTTTAACTTTGGTGTTACTTTGGGTTTAAAGCCGCAACTAAAGCTTTATAAAGGCGATCGACATGGTAAAATTCTCAAAACCTCGACTTTTACTTTAGAGGGAATGACAGCATTACATGATTTTATTTTAGCAGGGCAATATTTAATATTTATTATACCTGCCTTACGATTAAATGTTTTGCCGGCTTTATTAGGAATAAATACTATTAGTGATGCCTGGATGTGGCAACCCCAATTAGGCAATAAAATTTTAATATTTGATAGAGATAATTTAACTTTAGTTAGTCAAGGAGAAACGGAACCTTGGTTTCAATGGCATTTTGGCAATGGATATGTAGATAAAGATGGCTTGATAGTTTTAGATATTGCTCGTTATGATGATTTTACCACTAATCAACGTTTAAAAGAAGTAGCAACAGGTGTACTAGAAACTAAGGCTATATCTACGCTTTGGCAAGTGCGATTAGATCCTCACACCGCTAAAGTAAAACAAATGCAACAAGTATTAAATCGTAGTTGTGAATTTCCGATAGTTTCTCCCCAGGAAGTCGGGCAAAATTGGCGTTATACCTATTTAGTATTGCACCGGGAAAATATAGATATAACTACAGAAATATTTGATACTATTGGCAGGTTTGATTATCAAACTGGTAAGCTGATGGAAGCAAATTTAGGAGATAATTGTTATCCAGTAGAACCGATTTATGCTGGTGATGTTTTTGATGTTAATAAAGGTTGGATTTTAACGGTGGTTTATAATGGTAATACAGATAATAGTGAAGTGTGGGTATTTGATAGCGATCGCCTAGATGGAGAAACGGTATGTAAATTAGCATTACCTAGCGTAATTCCCATAGGTTTTCATGGCACCTGGAAACCAGCCTAAATATAGGCATAAAATTTCTATAAAAATAAATAATCTTTTAGGTAAAGCTGGGTTAATTTATAACTTATCATAACAATAGATAAGGATAATCAATCCTAATTTACCTATTAATTATAATGCCTTTTGATATATTAAATTGGTATAAAATATATTGGTAATTTGAGAAATTATGTTATTTTAAATCATATCATAAGACTATTATAAATAGATTACATAAAAATTATGCTCAATCATCGAAAATTGCACCAAAAACTCAAAATATATGTCTATATAGCATTAATAACTTTATTTCTAGCCGTAGCTTTTCCAGTAACAGCTAATTATTTACCCAATGATAACAAAAACAAAATTATTTTAATAGATAATTTAGAAGAGGAAACCCCCTATAAAGATACATGGCAATATGGAAAAAAACTTTATCAGCAGGAAAAGTTTATTAGGGCGATTAAAATTTTACAAGAGGCAGCTAGTATTTATGCTAAACAGGGAAATAAATTAGATGAAGCCTTAAGTTTAAATTATTTATCTTTAACTTATCAAAGTTTGAGTAAATGGCAAGCAGCAGAGCAAGCAATTACTCAAAGTTTAGATATTTTGCAACAGCAAAAAAATCCAGAAATTTTAGGTTTAGCTTTAAATACCCAGGGAAGTTTATTATTTGCTAGGGGAAAAACTGAAGCAGCTTTAAATATTTGGCAACAAGCGGAAAACAATTATAAATCTGCTGTAAATAAAGCTGGGTTATTTAATGTCAAAATTAATCAAGCTTTGGCGTTTAAACAATTAGCAAATTATCCTCGGACTAAATTTATTTTAGAAGAGGTAAATATAGGTTTAGAAAAAGAAAGTAATTATTTAATTAAAGCCGAGGGATATAGAAACTTAGGTTTAGCATGGAAAGTAATCGGAAATTTACGACAATCTCAGAAATTTTTAAATCAAAGTTTTAAATTTAGTAAACAATTAAAAATACCTTTTAATAATACCATAACTTTAATCAATTTAGGTAATGTAAATAAAGATTTAGAACAATTTAAAATAGCTTTAGGAGATTATAAACAGGCGGAAATATTGGCACAAGATAATGAGCAGAAAGTCAAAGCACAACTACAGCAATTGAATTTAAATGTAAAAATGAAAAATTGGCAGGAGGCAAAGGCTTTAATACCTGTAGTTGCAACAGGGTTAAACAATTTACCTGCAAGTCGATCGACTGTGTATAGCTGGGGTATTTTTGCTGAGAGTTTGACAAAAATAGAAATTGAGGAATTAGGGGAGAAAAAAGCCACAGAAAAAATTGCTAATTGGCAAGAAATTAGGGATATATTAACCAAGGCGATCGCCCAAGCTAAAGAATTGGAAGATAGTCGGGCAGAAGCGATATCTTTAAATCAGTTAGGAAATTTATATGGAATGTTAAAAGAGTGGCAAGAAGCCGAAAAAATTACCCAAGCAGCATTACAAATAGGGAAAAAAATTAATAGTGCTGATATTTTAATAAAAAGTTATTTACAATTGGGTAGAATAGTTAAACAGCAAGGAGA
>CAWUOF010000590.1:0-2927 GCA_963923765.1 uncultured bacterium
GCGCTACAATCGGCAACTGCTATAGGTTACATCAACTTCGTCACCCCGTGAGGATGATAACACATTTATTTAAAGACGGCAAGCTATAACAATTCTACCTGGAAAATAAATTTTCAGGATTAGGGAACAACAAAAGCGTATCAGATATTAAGGTGCATTTATAGAAAAGCCCAAGGCAGAGGGAACTCCAAAGTAACACAGAAGCCGATCGAGGATTTTTTGACCATCACCTAGCCAAAAAATAAAACAGTGATAACACACAAAAAATTAGGTACAGAAAAAAACAACTGCTGGATAATCTATAAATAGTATATTAAGTAGGTAAATATAGTGAATTGATGGGCTAGAATATTTGCAAAACTACTGCTAATAATCATTAAAGGGATTTATTTTTTATGGAAAAGCAATCAAAAAGAGAAAATTTAAACTGGAGAAACTCAGAAGAAGACTTGACAGAAGCAAGAAAAAGAGGCGATCGAGATAATCTAAAGATGGCAGAATTAGAGCAAGATTTGGCCAGGAACAAAGCAATTATTCAAAGTGCGATCGATGGCATTATCACATTTTCTACACCAGATTTTCTCATTACAAGTTTAAACCCCGCCGCCTTAAAAATTTTTGGGTATCAAGAACAACAAATTATCGGTAAGCCAATTTGTCAACTACTGGAAAAATCGGAAAAATTCAAATTTTCGATTTTAGAAAACAGTAAAAACTCAAAAAATTTGCCAGGGGAAAATTTAGAGAATAACCTAAACGGAAAGCAGGAAAATCATAATTCAATAAATACATTTCACGAAGTCATAGGAAAACGTACTGATGCTTCTACTTTCCCAATGGAAGTAATAGTAACCGAAGCAAAATTAAGTCAAGAAACATTTTATACAGCTACCTTAAGGGATATTACAGCCCAGGTAAAATCTCGTCAAGAATTACAAAAAGCTAAAGAAACAGCAGAATTAGCTAACCGTTCAAAAAGTCAATTTCTTGCTAATATGAGTCACGAATTGCGGACACCACTTAACGCCATTATTGGTTATAGTGAAATGCTGCAAGAAGAAGCCAATGAGTTTGCTTATGAAGATATCGTTCCAGATTTAGCAAAAATTCAAGCAGCAGGGAAACATTTACTATCTTTAATTAACGATATTTTAGACATATCAAAAATTGAAGCTGGCCGCATGGATTTATATTTAGAAAACTTTGAAATTGCGCCTCTAATTTTTGAAGTACAGACTACCATTTTACCCTTAGTAGAAAAAAATTGTAATACCTTAGAAGTAATATGTCCTAAAAACTTAGGCATGATGTATGCCGACCAAACCAAGGTCAGACAAGCATTATTTAATTTACTCAGTAATGCGGCTAAATTTACGGAACAAGGAAAAATTACTTTAACTGTGGAAAAGATTATAAATACAGGGGAGGAATTGACAAATAAAAATAGGGGATTTTTCAGATTTACTTGTAGCGATACTGGTATTGGGATGACAGAGGAACAAATGCACAAAGTATTTCAAGCATTTACCCAAGCTGATGCTAGTACAACTCGTAAATATGGGGGTACAGGATTAGGTTTAGCAATTACTGAGAAATTTTGTCAGATGATGGGAGGAAATATACAAGTTAGCAGTCAAGTGGGAATGGGTTCAACATTTACTATTAGTCTTCCCAGTGGTTTAGAAGTAGGGGAAAGCGAGATAAAAACAAAAATTGATAATCGGGAAAATGCCGCAAAAATTAGTACAGATTTAAAAATATTACATTCTGGGTTAGTGTTGGTAATTGACGATGATCCGATCGTACATGATTTACTCGAACGCCAATTAATTAAATTAGGTTTAGAAATTAGCCATGCCTATGATGGAATTCTAGGATTAGAAATGGCAAAAAGTCGTCGTCCAGATGCGATAGTATTGGATGTTTTACTACCAGAAATGAATGGATGGGATATATTATCTCATTTAAAAGCAGATGCAGACTTAGCCAACATACCTGTAATTTTACTAACCTTCATGGATGAAAAAAATACAGGCTTTGCTTTAGGGGCATCAGATTATTTAGTCAAACCGATCGATAGTAAAAATCTCATCAGTATATTACAAAAATATAACCTCGGCAGAACTTGTCAAATTTTGCTAATAGAAGATAATGTTCCGACCCGGGAAATGCTAAGGTTAATGCTAGAAAAAGCAGGCTGGGGAGTAATAGAAGCCGAAAACGGTCGCATCGGATTAGAAAAATTATTTACTTTACAGCCAGATTTAGTATTGTTAGATTTAATGATGCCAGAATTAGATGGTTTTGGTTTTGTAAATGAAATGCGAACAAAATCAGAATGTAAATACATTCCCGTGATAGTTTTAACGGCAATGGAGTTGAGTATAAATGATAAAGAAAAATTAAATGGTTACGTACAGAAGGTTATTGAAAAAGGAAATACGAGTTTAGAAATGTTATTACAAGAAGTTCAAGATTTAATTTTAGCGGGTATTCGTAATCAGGTTAATTTTGCTACAAAAAACTAGATGGTATAAAATGAAAATAATTCGCAAAAAATCACAAATTTACATAATTTTATAATGATTTTTTGGAGAAGGTATGGAGATGTTTAAATAAGCTATAAAAAAGTAAATATTTATAGTCATAAATTTATAAAATAATCAATAAATAAAAAAAATATGAAATCTTGCGAAATTTTAAGCAAGTAATTTAGGCTGCCTTTAATTATAAAAATCTCTTATTACTATAGGGTTTTGAACAAAGGTAGAAAATTGTTTTGTATTTTTAATTAATTAAATAATTATGATAAACAGTTGAAGCGAAGCGGTTAAAATATGAACAATCAATGTTAAACTTATTAGCGATCGAACCCAAGGGTAATGGCCCATTAATGCTAAAGTCACCTAGATGGTAAATCCAGTAAT
>CAWUOF010000591.1:0-2919 GCA_963923765.1 uncultured bacterium
CTCCCGTTAAAATACTGTTTTTTTGCAAAAATGAGATGCACCCAATTTTATATTTGCAATAACACAATATTGTGATTATATATATTAGACTTCTTGCGAAAGTCAGGCAAGAGGCTTTCTTGCAAGAGGCAAAAGCCAGAAAGATTGATGTTTTCTTAACAAGAAATGATTATTTTTTTAGTTTCGCAAGAAGTCTATTGTAGGTGTAATCTTCTATGAAAGGCGCTAAAGCGCAACAACAGTTTTTGAGGTTATAAATATTTACACAAATAAAAAGCCTCTGGGTTAATTCCCAAGGCTGAAAAAAGGTTTTAAAAAACCAAATATTGGTAGTTTTAATTAGTAAATATCTCTAATATTGATATTAAAACCAGGTTAAAGGTCGAATTCGGTTAGCTTCATCAATTAAATAAATTTTTTCATTTCCTGTAGTGAGATGTGCCATCGATCGCAGGGCTTTTTCTAATCCTTTTCGCAAGTGTATTTCTTCAAATTTTTGTCCGAGAATTGAAATAGATGCGGTAGGAGTAAGGGAACGATTTATAATTAGTTCTAAGGCTGTTTCTAAAACTTGCTTAGTTAGCCGATAATGTTCCATACCTTCTAAGGATAATGCCTCGATCGCCTGGGCAGCTTGTTTTAATTCCTGTGTTCCTGGTAGAGACTTTTTTTTATCAATTAAAGTTCGGGCAATTTCCACACGGGCGCGTGAATACATATTAGAACTTTGTGGCACTTTTTCCAAAGCGTTAACGGCTGCATTTCTGTTACCAAGTGTATTATAACAACGCGCTAAACCAAAAGCGGCTAATGTATAACTTGGATCTGTACGCAATACCAAATCATACATTTTTATACTTACTTGGAAATTATGGTTTTTTTCTGTTGCTAACCCCAGGGCTAATTTTGGTGCTAATTCCCCAGGTAAATCAAAATAAACTTGGTCAAAAACTGTTTGTGCTTCTTTAGCTTTATTTTGGGCGATAAAACTTCTGCCTTTATACCATAATACTCGCCAGTCCCAAGCATCTTTTTCTTCTACTTTAGCTAAAAGTTGTTCCGCTTCATCGTAATTACCAATATCTATGAGACTATTTGCTAGGCGTAAAACTGCTTCGGTAGATGTAGGAAATTGTAGGGTTACTTGTTTTAAACTATTAACTCGTTTGCTAATATCTGGAATAGCAACTGCATTCATTACAGCATTAAAGCCAGGGTCACTGGCATCTAGTATAGGAATTGGTAAATGTTGATAATTTGCTTCGATCGCCTCTAAATCATTTCCGCTAGTTAGGGATAGCATATCACCCCCAAACATACTACTATTAGCTGGGCGAGGAGTATTTGTTTCTATAGCTACTACTTCTCGTAATACTCCTAGTAATTGATCTGCCATTTCATCGGCTGTCTGAAAGCGATCGTCTGGATGTTGTGCCGTAGCTTTAATTAAAAACCTATATAATGACTCTTGTTGAGCAAAAAGTTGATTTTCTTCAGCATTAGGTAAAGTATATAAATGTTCCTTACTAAAACCTTTAATATCTGTAAGTAAAACAGCTAAAGTTCTGCCAATTGTAAATAAATCCGAAGTGCAAGTCGGCCCTTCTCCTGCTTCTGGGGCGCTATATCCTACCGTACCATAAATATCACCTTGTAAGTCATCAATACGACGAACCCCACCCAAATCAATTAATTTAACATCATTGCCTTCTAGCATGACATTATCGGGTTTAAAGTCACAATAAACTAAACCTAAAGAGTGGAGATAAGAAAAAGCGCTTAAAATGCGATGAATGTAGGCTATTGCCTCAGCTACGGGTAAAGGCCCTCTTTCTTTACGAATTTGTTTTAGGGTTTTACCGCCAACATATTCCATGACAATAAAACCTTCACTGCCATGTTTAACAAAGTTATAAATTCCAACAATATTGGCGTGTTTAACTGCCGCAAGAAATTGTCTTTCTGCTACGGCTACGGCGGCGCTAGTTTCATCTTCAGTATTAAGTAATCCTTTTAATACTATATAACGGGAAAGGGTTTTATCAAAGCCTAGATAAATCCAACCTAAACCTCCGTAGGCGATCGCGCCTTTAACTTCATACTGACCGACTAATATATCACCAGAGTTTAATGTAGGAATAAATGAATATTTTTTACCACATTTCGGACAAAAACCTTTTTCTCTTCTTAAAGCGTTATCACAATTGGAACAAAAGCGTTTATTTTCTGGTACTTTTGGTTCTGGTAAAATAGCTTTTTCTGGTTCCGTTGATGGTAATTCTGGTATAGATACCAGTCCCGCGCCTAATTGTTTACGGCTACTTCTTGACGAAGTACTAGTCCGGCGGGAACCTTTAGAAGAACGGTTAGTTACTGGAGAGGAACCTGTACCAGTTGTGATACTGCTACTTGGTTTTGTTCCCTGAGTTTGTCTACTTTCTTGACTCTTTGATGCTGCTAGTCCACATACATTGCAGTAGCCATCTTCTATAATGCCAGTACAACCAGGTTTTTTACAGCTTTCTGTTTCCATTGGGTTTTCCTTAGTAAAGTTTATTGGGGTGCATCTTTGCAGTAAAAAATTATTGTTGTGCTATTTTTTCCCTTTGTTGGAATATGAATAATATTTATAAATATTTGTATAGTTAAAATTTTTATCTTATTATATCATGTTTCTATTTTATTGGAAATGACTGTATTTCAAAGCTTTGGGAAAATAGAGAGGCGATCGCTTAGAGAAATTAAAGAGGCGATCGCCTTAGTAGTGGACATTTACCGGAAAATATTTTAGTCCACACTTTTAGAGGCGATCGCCTAAGTAGTGGACATTTACCGGAAAATTGTTTAGACCACACTTTTAGAGGCGATCTCCGTCTTATATGTACACATATCCTGTCTCTTATACACATCTGACGCTGC
>CAWUOF010000592.1:0-2918 GCA_963923765.1 uncultured bacterium
CAGGCTTAATATCTATTATTTCTCTACTAGAAAGCCTAGATATAACCGCCACATTTTTTGTCACAGCAAATTTTGCTATTCACCACGAAAATCTTATCTGTCAACTCGCCCAAAAACACGAAATAGCCTCTCATGGCTTTTATCATTCTTCTTTTATAATTTCTGACTTAACTAAATCTAAAACTACCCTGGAAGAAATCACCGGAAAACCCGTCACAGGTTACAGAATGGCCCGACTTGCCCAAATAGACGAAACCGAAATTAAAAATGCCGGTTATCAATATAACTCCTCCATGAATCCTACTTATATTCCTGGTAGATATAATAATTTTTTTAAACCTAGAATTCCCTATTATTCTCATAATATTTTAAATATTCCCGTTTCTGTAACTCCTATAATTAGATTTCCCCTATTTTGGTTAAGTTTTAAAAACTTGCCCCTATTTTTGATAAAGTTAGCTTCTTTAATAACTATAAAAACAGATTCCTACCTTTCTCTTTACTTTCATCCTTGGGAATTTACCGATATTTCTACATTTCCCTTGCCAAATTTTATCAAAAAATACTCTGGAGATGCCATGCTGTATCGGTTAGAAAACTATTTAATTTGGTTGAAAAAACAAGGAAAATTTATTACTTTTTCCGAATTTATTAACAGTTATTATAATAAATAATCACCTGGTGTAAATAAGAGTTTATCTAAATTCTGGGATGGTTTATGTCAGATACTATCAGAGTTTTTGTTTATGGTACTTTAAAACCTGGCGAAACTAATTATTTACCTTATTGTGGCGACAAGGTGATAGATTTTCAACCGGCGATCGCCTTTGGTAAGTTATATCATTTAACCGCAAGAGGTTATCCAGGAATGTCTTTTGGGGATAGTTTAGTTCACGGGGTTTTACTTACTTTTAAAGATGATAATATTTTCGAGACAATGGATATCCTCGAAACTTACCAACCCGGACGATCGCCTACGGAAAATGAATATCAACGAGAACAAATAGAAGTATTTGCTCTCAGTGGTCGATCGTTAGGAATAGTTTGGACTTATATTATGTTACCCGATCGAGTTATAGAATTAGGAGGCGTGTTAATACTTAATGGCTGGTGGGGTGATGGCCAACCACCAGCTAATTTTAATAAACCTTTTTCTATAACTACTAATTAGTGTTTATTTTTGTTTTGATTAATATTTAAATTTAGTTTCATCCCTGGTTTTTCTGGAGGGGCTACTGCTGCCTTGGGAATATCTACAACTGGACGATTTAATGCAATCATTAAAGGTTGAGCAGAAGTTTGAGTTTCTGGGGTAGGTACTGCCGCAAATTGTGGCACAAAAGATTTACCACCAGGAGTCATGGTGTATATAATACCTATGAACATAGCGGCGATCGCACTGCCACCAAATACTAAAGTCCGCTTGCGATCGATGCGATTAAATATTCTTTTTGCTGTTTCATCTGCTGATACCGATGAGGCAGGTACAGGCATTGATTGTATTCCTTGCCTCAGTTGCAGCAATCTTTTATACAGACTTTGTACATTTTTATCTTTGGCTAACCATTCTTGTACTTGTCTGCGTTCTGCTGCTGTCACCTCTCCATCGAGGTAAGCACTTAATAGTTCAAAGCGATCACGTTTTAGCATATCAATTGCACCCATAGAAGTATTTGGTTTTTGTATTATATCTAAATCATCGTTTTGGTAGTTAAAGTTAGGAGCCATTTTTTTTACCATCATCTAGTCACGTTAAAAATTTAAATCTTGTTTAGAGTTATCCAAATTATGTAAATCATCCCATCATAAAATATACAAAATCTGGTTCCTATTCTTTCCCAAACGACCTTTTTTGACATCTGCGGTTATATTCTATTGTCCATTTAGATAATTTTGCAATTGACTTTGGAGACGTTGACGAGCTCTAGCGATTCTTGATTTTACTGTTCCGAGAGAAACTCCGGTAATTTCGGCGATTTCTTCGTAAGCCATGCCTTCTATTTCTCTTAACACTATGGTAGTGCGGAAAACTTCTGGCAAATCGGCGATCGCTTGGCGCAATTGCTCATAAAACTCGGTAGTTGTCAGATTTTCTTCTGGGCCTGGTTCATCTGTGGGAATCTCCCAATCCATTTCTCCATCTTCCATTGATCTAGGAGCATCGAGAGATAACGGATCCCGCACGCGCTTGCGTTTACGTAATTCATCATAAAATAAATTAGTAGCAATGCGACTTAGCCAGCCTCGAAATTTAATTGGATCGTTTAGGCGTTTGATATTACGATACACCCGAATCCATACTTCTTGAGCTAAATCTGCCCGATCTTGCCAGTCGGGGGCTAAGTGATATAACACTTTGTCTACATGGGATTGATACCGACGGAGGAGTTCGGCAAAGGCGTTTCTTTCTGGGCGTAATCCCTCTTGACAACGCAAAATTAGATCATAATTTGCGAGTTTGTCTGGTGGTAGGGGATTAGCTTGAGAGTCATGGTCGGTCACGGGCACTTGATTAACCGTTCCCTTACAATTTGACCAGGATGCAATAATAGAATCACTCATGGACGGAATTAGTTTTTATACTCTCCATCTTTTATGACTCTACCCTGGTTGAGATGTTCCTGGGATTTTGTCGATCTGTTCATAAATAATATTTATTGGTGGAGCTATAGTCCCCTATAAATATTATTACTTATTGGACATTATTTTTAATTGATTGTGATATTTTAACTGATATTTTAACATATTCTTAAATTTTTTGTGTTTCATCATGGTGTATTTTATATTGTGTTAGAGTGACAACCGTTTTTTTATTTTTTTCTAAAAAAGCTTTTCCTAAAATGCCAGTTTCCTCAACTACCTATTTTTTATTAAAAAAGTGGAATATAAATTATTTTTTCTTAATATATATATAGGGT
>CAWUOF010000593.1:0-2914 GCA_963923765.1 uncultured bacterium
AAGAGACAGGGTTTAATCTATAACTTATAATATAAACAGATTAGATAAATAAACCAAATATAATCTTATCTATTGGGTTTATTTTTGATTGTATAATTTTTTTTTGCTTGGTTTTTGTTTATGGTAGATAAGGCTAATAAATCCGCCGATTATATTCGTTTAATATCAATATTGTCTTTAAATTTGCCATAATTTTAATAATAATTATAATAGAAATATATTTGTATATTGCCAGTTATTTAATTCAGTTATTTATAATAATTTGGCAATTATCAATAGTTGATTTAGCTGATTTTTTGGTTTTCATTTTATTATTAATTAAGCAAGTGATTATTATTTATTTAGATAATGTTCTAATTAATTTTTTGTAAAAACAAATAATAGGTATCATTTAGATAAAAATTTATCGCAAAAATATAAAGAAATTTTGTCAAGACAATAAAAAAAATTCTATGAAAAAAATAAACTTTTTTGTGGAATGGGGTAAATTTTGAGGTTTTTTGATAAAGAAATCGGGATAATAAGAAAATTAGGAAAATAGTTAATGGAAAAACAGGAAAAATATTTTAAATATGAGTAAAATCAAAGTATAATAAATAGGCTATGCATTCAAAATGCGATCGGCATTGATTAAATATGCACATAAAAAACCCAGCAATATATTTACCAAGTATAGAAAACGTCATTGATCGTTGTCCCCTGACAGTGATGCCAGATACTCCATTGTCAGATGTAATTACTATGATGAGTCAGACACGGGCTAGTTGCTTGCTAACTAATTTTATGCCAACTAATGAGAATGAAAATCTGATGGGAGAGGCAAGAGCAAGCTGTGTTTTGGTAATAGAAAATTCTCAGGTATTAGGAATTTTTACTGAAAGAGATTTGGTGCGCTTAATTGCATCATGAAGATTAAATTCCCAGCAACAAAGGGGTATAAATCAAATCAGAATGGGTGAGGTAATGACCCAGCCAGTATTTACCTTAGTGCAATCCCAGGATCAAGATATTTTTACGGCTTTATTATTATTGCGACAGCATCGAATTCGCCATTTAACCATAGTTGATCACCAACAACAGCTTATTGGAGTAGTTACTCCAGAAAGTATTCGCCAAGCTATACTTCACCCAGCTAATTTGCTGCAAGGGCGACAAGTAAAAGAAGTAATGATTCCGGAAATATTTACTGCGGATGCAAAAACTTCGGTGCTGAATATAGCCCAAATTATGGCGAATAATCGCGTAAGTTGTATTGTTATTACTAAAAAAATCCATAACGATATTAATGATAATTCTAGTGAAAATCTGTTAGAAAATCCAAATTCCGCGATCGATAATTCTTGGGTAATGCCAGTCGGAATGATTACAGAAAGAAATATTGTGCAATTTCAGGCTTTAGAGCTAGATATATCAAATTTAATAGCGGAAAATGTCATGAGTACACCGCTATTTTGCCTAAAATCTGAAGATTCATTATGGGTAGCCCATCAGGAAATGCAAAAGCGATATGTAGGGCGTTTAGTGGTGTGTGGCGATCGCGAAGAATTGCTGGGTATAATTACTCAAACCAGTTTACTGCGTGTACTAGATCCGATGGAAATGTCGGGTGTAATTGAAATATTACAGGAAATAGTCGATAAACGTACTGGGGAATTACAAGAAGCGGTAAATTCTTTAAAACTAGCTAATTCACAATTAGCTAGTGAAATAGTATCTCGTAAAAGAGCAGAAAAACGTTTACGTTTGTTAGAGTCGGTAGTTATAAATGCTAAAGATGCAATCATTATTATGGATGAAGGAAAAACAGATCCTTCAGATCCCTGTATAGTTTATGTTAATGAAGCTTTTACTCAAATGACGGGTTATACCAGTGAGGAAATAGTTGGTAAAAAACCTAGTATTTTGCGTGGTGTTAAAACAGATCCAGCCCAAGTAAATAAAATTCGGTAGTCCTAAAGAGGTAAGGATAAAGGCTAAAATTAAGAGAAAAATTGTACTCTGATCCTAAATTCTCCCACTTGCCAATCAACCAAAATTGTCAAAAATGGCCGCATAACGGCAACCAAAATCATCAATGCCGAGACTGTGGTCGTCGTCGAACATTCCCAGCCAAAAATTATCTCCCAAGAAACCAAAGAACTTATCAATAAGCTGCTCTTGGAAAAGATTCCTCTCGCTGGTATTGCCCGTGTCTGTGATGTTTCAGAGCGCTACAAAATTATGTTAACCATAAATATGAATCTGTACCTCAAGAAGTTCAGGTCACATCAAAAAAAGGGAAAATTAATTATTCAGTGTGATAAAATATGGTCTTTTGTGAGCAATAAAGGCAATAAGCTTGCTGATTTTTTTAGCACTTGATGTGAAAACTCGTGAGATTATCGGGGTATATATAGGCCAGCGTTCAGAGGTAGGAGCCAAGAAATTATGGCAATCACTGCCTCCTGTTTATCGCCAATGTGCTGTGGCTTAGAGTGATTTTTGGGCAGCCTATGCTTGTGTATTTCCAAGTAAACGTCATCAAGCAGTAGGAAAAGAGACAGGGAAAACGAATTATCTTGAGCGTTTCAACTGTACAATGCGCCAACGAATTTCGCGTTTAGTACGGAAAACATTATCTTTTTCTAAAAAGATAGAAAATCATATTGGAGCAATTTGGTTGTTTATCCACCATTACAACGCATCCTTACCTCTTTAGGACTACCCCAATATTAAAGGTAATTTTAATGTTCGCTATCAATTTGGGCGTGATATTCCAGATACTTATAAATTTACTATTGGGCTTTCGCGCTCTTTAAAAAATCGGGTAAATGTTAATTTAAACCTTAGTCAAAGTCACAATTCTCAAGGATTTGATAGTAATATAGCGAATTTTTTGATTTTAGCAATATCAAAAACTTAACCCCTGACCCAA
>CAWUOF010000594.1:0-2905 GCA_963923765.1 uncultured bacterium
TAGACGAATTAGAAACAGAATGTCAAGAGCTATGTATTCAAGAAATTAATCAGCTAATTTTAACTTTACAAGGTCAGTTAAATTTAGTGGTCTGCGCTCGTCTGGAAGAATATAAAAAATGTCCTTCTAGGTTAAAATTGCAAGGAGTAATTTGGTTACGCCCTCTCAAGGAAAACAAAATTCGCGAGTATTTGTTAAATGTAAGAAGTCGAGAATTATGGGAAAATATCCAAGATGACCCAAATTTATTGGAATTGGCAAAAAATCCCTTATTTTTAAATATGATGACTTTGGCTTATGAGGAAATTTTAATTCATTCTTGGAAACGTTTTGAAACTGAAGACGATCGCCGCAGTTATGTTTTAAATGCCTATATTCGCCGACAGTTAAATAAAGAAATTAGCGATCGATGGTATGGGAAAAATAAAGAACCTCGCACGGAACAAACTCGCTATTGGCTGACTTGGCTGGCTGAACAAATGCAGGGTAATTTAAATGATGAGTTTTTCCTAGATAAACTGCCGATTTTTTGGTTACAAACTCACCAAAATCTACAGATTTATAACATTATTTTTAAATTGCTAAATGCCTTAATTTGTGGTGTCATAGCCTGGATATTTTTTAAAATTATTATCGGCGTTAACATTGCGGCATTTTTGGCGATAATATTCGGTGTAATAGGAGCAACAATGGGAGAAAAATTTGTCAGTAGTGCTTATATACAAAATTTCACTTTACGTCTAATTTTTTGGTGGCATAGTTACATACCTTGGAATTATGGAAAGTTTCTAAATTATTCTACAGAAAGATTATTTTTTCAACGCATTGGTAGACGTTATCGGTTTATACATAATATATTGCGGGAACATTTGGCAAAAATGCCTGTAGATTAGCAATAAATTATGATAAATTAAGATATAATAATCTTGGTAATATAAACAGAATAAAGGGAAAATTAATGATTCGTTTTTTTATAGCGATCGCCTCTATTTTAGCTGGTTTATCTGTAGTAGGCGGTGCTTTCGCTTCCCATGCTTTAAAAGAAAAAATTAGCGATCGTGCCTTAGAAATATTTGAAACAGGTACACGCTACCAAATGTATCACGCCCTAGCTTTACTTTTAGTATCGTTATTATTATTAATTCAAGCTGACTCGCCCGCCCCAAAAACTCTAATAGCATCTGGTATTTCTTTTATTTTGGGAATTATCATATTTTCCGGTAGTTTATACGCCTTAAGTTTATCAGGAATAAAATGGTTAGGTGCCATAACTCCTATTGGCGGAGTTGCTTTTCTCATCGGCTGGGCTTGTCTGGCTATTGCCGCTTTAAATTTGAAAATAAACTCCTAGAAATATCCAAAAATCTAGTAATTTTATAAAAATTTGGCGTAACTTTGCGGTAAAATTTGCGGTAAAATTTGCGTAACTTTACGTTGAAACAACATTGTTTGATAACAATAAAATATAAACTGTTAAATTAAACTACCTATAAAAATCATAAACCCCAAGAGAATAGCCGTCTCTTGAGGTTGGTTTTACCGCCCATTTGCACGCGCCATTACATTTAAGTTACTAGCTAGAAGAATTTAACTTAGAATCGCGTTTTGCCCATTAAACTACCCAAGCATTCGGGCGCTTGGGGCTGGATACGAGCCAGCATATCGACCCTGAATTTTGCTGTAACATTCGCTTTGGCGATCGGGGGGTGAATGCTAAGTTTGGAGTGATAATTTAACTGTGAAATAGTGCATAACGACAACTCGTTAAACTATCTTCCCCCGCTCCTACTGAGGCTGAAGACCAGGCGGTGGCAGGATGTGATATTGCACTTTTAAATTAAAATTTAAGTTTGAGTTTGTACTCCTATATATAGGTTAGCTGAAAAATTGCAATTATGCAAGTAGTTTTTACCAAATTTTTAGCTAAATTTTTAAGTATCTTCCTAAAAATAATTAGACATATTGATAATTGATATGGATAATTTTCAACCATAATAAAAAGTAGAGCAAGTCAGGATTGCTCTACAGAAACTACACCCAAATAAAACCCGAAATATTCAATAAAGTTACTAGAAAATTAACCTAGCCAACTAACTCAGCAAATATTGAAACAATCTCTCGCCAATATGCTGTTGTTGTGCTTCGGTATTATTAGCTTCTTCCCGGGCAAATTTAACAGCTTGGCTTAATTTTTCTATGCGTTCCAATAATTCGTTAATGCGTTGGGCTGGTAAGGCTCCAGAAAATTTTACTGTTCGCCAATATCCTACTACCACATCTTCATAGTAAACCTCAACTTGTGCCGGATGATGTTCGGTAGCTTCAGCTTTTACATGGTTACGTGGTACTTTTTTAGTTTTTAAAGTTTGAATTGGTTCGGTTGCCCAACAATCGGCAGAAGCATCAAAATTCCATGTTTCTGAAGCTTCTAAAACTGGTAATTTTTTGATAAATGCCTGTAAATCCACTAACTGCTTTTCTAAAAACAATAAATAAGTAATCGGCACTTGGGTTAGTAAAGTTTGTCCGTCAACAACTACATCAGCATGGGCTAGGGAATTAGTCCAATCTTTAGTGGCTGTTACATCAAAAAGTTTGGTTAAAATTTCGGCAGTTTTGCGAATAACTTCTTCTGCTTTTACCTGTACTTTTGTTGATTCTGGCGGCAATTGTTCGCCATCTTCATCTTTAGGGCGATAGGTGCGGGCAATTCCGCTTAATAGGGCGGGTTTTGCTAGGGCTTGTTGAGCCGTTGCTAATTCTTGGACCGATCGACTTTTGATGCCTTTTTCAACGGCAATAATTTGATTTAGGCGTGCCATTAATGCCGCCTCCTTAGTTTATAGATGAATTTGTATTATGTATGTAGTACAACATAACTCATAAATTAACCTGTTGTCAAGTA
>CAWUOF010000595.1:0-2902 GCA_963923765.1 uncultured bacterium
ATGTGTATAAGAGACAGGCCCAATATCTACCTATTAGATGCTAATTTATCTGCCCATCTAGTTGTTTCTGGTAAACGATATTTAGTAGTACAACTCATAACATAATCAATTGCAGTAGGTAAACTAATCCGATGTCCGCTAGAAATATATAAAGGTTTAACATTGTTTCTAGTCCGTAAAACTGCGCCAATTGTTTCGCCTTTATCTAACATTAACTGCCAACTTCCTCGTGTTTCTGCTACTTTTTCATATTTACCAATTAACCAGGATTTAGCAACACCAATTGTTGGCACATCTGCTAAAATTCCAATGTGACAAGCTATGCCAAAACGACGAGGGTGGGCAATGCCTTGACCATCACATAAAATTAAATTTGGGATAGTATGAAGCTTTGCTAAGGCATCGAGAATTGCGGGAACTTCACGAAAAGATAAAAATCCGGGAATGTAGGGAAAAGTAGTCGGAAGAGTGGCGATCGCCTGTTCCACAAATTGTAAATCGGGAAAACTTAATACTACCACTGCTGCCCTAGTAATTTCGTTATTTTCATATCCCACATCTACACCAGCAACATACTCTACAGTTTCAAGGCGATCGGATAAAATAACTTCCTTTGCTAACTGTTGTTGAATGGCGATCGCTTCTTCCTGATTTATTGGCCATTCGTGGCGATGTTGAATATTCATATTATTTTACGTTCTATTAATTTAGTTAAATTTAACAAAATTATACGGAATTTAGGCTTTAAAATACATAATATATAATATCTACTCAAAACACCGAGGTTATCAGTAATGAAACTCAATAATTCCCTTAGTATTGTCGGTATAATCATTTTAACCTTTTTATTTATAGCCATAGCCTTAAATCCCTTTGCAATAATCAACGCAGGAGAAAGAGGCGTGGTAATGAATTTTGGCAAAGTTTCCGACATAGTTTTAGATGAAGGAATTCATCCAATTGTACCCATAATTACCACAGTAAAAAAATTAAGTGTACGAGTACAAAAAAATGACGTACCCGCAGAAGCGGCATCAAAAGATTTACAAAATGTTAAAACAGATGTAGCGATTAACTGGCATATAGATCCCAATAAAGCTAACGAAGTTTATCAGCGTATTGGTGATGAAAGCCAAATAGTTTATAGAATTATGACTCCTGCTGTTTCCGAAGTGGTAAAAGCCGCAGTTGCTAAAAAAAATGCTGAGGAAATAGTTACCCAAAGAACAGATTTAAAAGCAGAAATTGATGAAAGTATCACCAATCGGTTACAATCCTATGGAATTATGGTAGATGATGTTTCTTTAATTGATGTTATTTTTTCCGATGAATTTAGTAAAGCGATCGAAGCTAAACAAATAGCTGAACAAGAAGCAAAACGGGCTGAATTTATTGCTTTAAAAGCCGAAAAAGAAGCCCAAGCAGATGTAAATCGCGCTAAAGGTCAAGCAGAATCACAACAATTACTGCGGTCAAGTATAACACCGGAATTGTTACAAAAACAAGCTATAGAAAAGTGGGATGGACATTTCCCAACTGTTTTGGGGGGTAATGGCGCATTACCATTTATTAACTTAGATACTACTAATTTTGGGCAAAAATAAAGTTGTTTTAATTAGGTATCAGAAGGTAAAAAAAGTACAGGGAAAACTTAACAAGCAAGGATATTACCGTAAATTGAGATGACGAAATATTTTCTAATTTGTTATCTATTCCCTAGTCTTTTTTACCTTCTCTGTTTGTAAATACTTGATAAGTATATTTACTTATTTGTTTAGTTAATTTCTGGGTATCTAGTAATTTTGTATTATTTTAGACAAATTATTAATAAATAAATAAAAAATTGTATCTAAATTTACTAATAATCGCCCTTAACTTTGGCTGTTTGCTTGAAAGCTTAAGAAGTTATTAAAACTTAACGATAATATGCATTTCTACGGATATCTTAACAATAAGATACCTCCTAACTGCGTTCTTAGCCCCTGTGTGCCACCTAAAGATAGGTGCCTCATGGGGTTTTTATTTGGGAAAATAGGGTAATTATAGGGGATATTCGAGAATATTTGGGGCGATCGCCTATCATATATGATTTTTGATTCTTTCATATATTTCTAATTCATCATTAACTTCCTGCACAGATAACCCCAAAGATTCAGCTATTGTTTCTATATTTAAACCGAAAGATAACATAATGATTATGGCTTTCCCCAAAGCTTGGCTAGTGAAATTAGCCCTTTCTCTTTCCACTGCTACTAATTCTTCTGGGCTAGGATATCTATTACCTTCATCATCATACCAATATAACCATTCTCTTGCCCAGGAACTATCATAAATACCCTGTCCTCTACCAATAGCTAAACCTATTTCTGGCATCCATACAGGTTCGCCATCTTGACGTACATAATTACCATTAACTAATCGATATACCTCAAAGGAGTTATGTTTATCCCGTCGCCAATAATTCGGATTATAAATTACATAATATAAAATTCCTAATTGGCTATATTTTTCTTGCTTTTCCTCATATTCTCCTGCATAATTTTCTGAGACAATATCTAAAACTAAAATAGGAACTATATAATTTTCTTCCCATAAGATATAATGTTTTCTTCCTACTTCTCCCTTATGGCGAATTACTCCTAAACTCAGAAAAGCATGGGGAATAATAGGCAAAATATCACTTTCAGGGGAATAATAAATAGCCATATTTACACCAAAAAACCAATCTTGCCTTTGATTCCAGGTTAAAGCTAGAATACCTTTGAGCAAATTAGGAATTATATAGTGAATTTCATTAGCCAAAGCATTATTTTCAGAACCAAACATTTTTTTTATTGGGATGATTAATGTAATAGAGTTTACTAGAAATAATTATTGTTAAACTTCTGATTTTCATTTTAAC
>CAWUOF010000596.1:0-2902 GCA_963923765.1 uncultured bacterium
ATTTTGTGGCTTACCCAGTGTTATTGCCAAAATTCAACGCGGTACACCTTATTTATTAACCGAACATGGTATTTATGTACGGGAACAATACCTCAATTTACCCCGTAGCATTCCCTCAGCTTTTGTGCGCTTATTTATGTATAAATTAATAGCCGCAGTAGTAAAAGTTAACTATCATTTTGCTGATATAATTTCCCCAGTTTGTGCATATAACTCGCGCTGGGAACGCTGGTGGGATATACCTCAAGAAAAAATAGAAATAATTTATAACGGTGCAGACTCAAATGTATTTCATCCTACCCCACCAACAGATAACGGCAAACCAATTATAGTTAATGTCGGTTTAATTTTCCCCCTCAAAGGTCAGTTAGATTTAATTGCCGCCGCCGCTATAGTTAAAGAAAAATTTCCTACTGTGGAATTTCGCTTTTATGGTAAAGCTTCCGATGAAAATTATTTTAATGAATGTAAAAAATTAGTAGCTAAACATAATTTAGAAGAAAATATTAACTTTGCCGGATTTACTAGCGAACCTTGGCGGGCTTATAGCGAAGCTGATATAGTAGCAATGGCAAGTATTTCTGAGGGGTTCCCCTTTGCAGTAATTGAAGCTATGTTATCTAAAGCTACCTTAGTTTGTACCGATGTGGGAGGAGTGCGAGAGGCGATCGCGGATACAGGAATACTCGTAACTGCTAGTCGCCCAATGGAAATGGCGGCAGCTATTATTAAATTATTAGAATTACCGCCAGAAGAAAGAAAAAAATATGGGGAACTTGCTTTAGAAAGATCTTTAAAATTATTTACCCAAAAAACTTTTTTACAACAACACTTAGATATCTATCAAAAATTAGCCGATCGCGCCTTATTTTCTCCAAAAAATCTAGTCGAAAACCAACCCAAAACAACAGACAAAAACCAGCAAAAATTTTCAACTTCTAGGTTTTAGTATCAGTCTTTGGTTTTTGGCATCATAATATCACTACAGTAAACCATTATTAATTTAGTCATAAACTTATGAGTACCACAGATAAAGAACAAAAAATTTTAGAATTAATCTCTAAAGTCGAAAAAGTCAACCCCCAAATAGTTGATTATTGGCAAGCTACCGCAATTATAGAATCTTTAGGCTATACCGATAGACTGATTAAATCAGAATTTGGCTTTGATGATGCTTTATCACTCGGACGTTATGTTTTCGATCGCCACCATCCCTTACCATCCACAATACCCCCATCATCTTCTGTCAAATTTTCCCGCCAACAATTTATCGAAGAATTATATATTTTTATTGAGCAATTTTCCCGAAGTTGTGTTTATGCAATACCTTTAATTGGATTAATGATATTAGAATATATCCCTATAAAAAATAGTATAAAAATCTTAGAACCTGAGTTAACATCCCTGCTCACTTTAGCAACAATGGCTAGTTTAATAGTTAGCGGTGGTTTTGTCCAAATGATTGCCCGACGCGGTGCATTTTATATTAGTATGGGAGAACCTTTCCAAGCCCGTAGAGCTTGTTTATCTTTGCTTTATTTAGGTATTATCAATAGTTTATTTATGGGCTTAATAGGTTTATATTTTAGTTTTTATCGTGGCTGGTTTAGTGATGGATATCTCATTATTGCTATTTTATATTATCTACTATTAAGTTTATTATGGATGCTGTTTGCTATCCTTACTACCCAGTTTCGTTGGGGTGCTTCCTTGATATTAATTAGTATAACTGTAATTTTTATTATATTAAGATTAGGTTTAAAATTAGGTGCATTGGAAGCTCAGATATTGGTGATGTCTTTTGCTTTACTAGCAGTAATTATTTTAGTCATAATTGCCTTTAAACAAGATAAAAAAATCCAACCGGCTGACCTAAAAGATGTAAAATTACCTAGATTAAGCGCAATTGTTTATCAAGTTTATTCTTATTTTTTCTATGGCCTAGCTTATTTTAGCTTTATTTTTGCCGATAGAATTGTCGCCGGTTTTGCTATAGATACATCTGCCGGAATATTATTTGCTATTAACTCAAAATATCAACGAGGTATGGATTTAGCTATAGTCAATTTCTTATTATTTGTGCCTTTAGTAGAATATTTTAGTTATATATTAATTCGGTATTGGTATCAAGAAGCTAAATTGTTAACAACTAGGAAAATTAAAAATTTTTCTCGTAAATTACGGCAGCGATATTTTTTGACTATAATTCTTATCCTATTACTTTTTAGTCTATCCTCAGCCCTAACTCTTGGGGTAGTTAAACCTTTAACTTGGGGAACGATCGAAACTTCCCAAGCTATGCTGGGTTGTTTAGGTTACTGCTTTTTTGTCTTAGCATTATTAAATGCCATTTTATTATTTAGTTTAAATCAAGCAACTATAGTTTTAAAAACTTTAACACCTGCTTTAATGATAAATTTCGGGTTAGGATATATTTCCGCCCAAGTTTTCGGCGTTTACTGGGCAGCGATCGGCTTAATAGTTGGTGCTGCCGTTTTTATGTGGCTTTCCACTCAGCAAGTTTTACAGGCGATCGCTCATCCAGACTATGCCTATTATATAGGTGGTTATTAACTTTAATTTTTGTTATCACCTGTAAATGTTTCTTTTGGAAACGTAATTTTAACAATACCAGTTTATGCAAGTAAGGGAAATTTTAGGCCAAAAATGGGCTAACACAACGTCAAACCATGTCATCGAGGTAAATAATGGCGGGAGAGTTTTCCCCTTCAACTCATGTCATGTACACAAGCTACTACAATCTGGTAGCCTTCTGGGATAAAACCAGGATAAACAGACTAGCCCTGATTAGAAGTAGCACTGCCATATTGACACCACAGCCTAAACTGCTTAAACGTCTCGGCACTATGCCTAAAACCCAGCCTAATATCTCTGGCTGGAA
>CAWUOF010000597.1:0-2897 GCA_963923765.1 uncultured bacterium
TTGTGAATTTATCGATATGACAGGGGCGGGTTTATTTATCTTGTCTTGTAGTATCAGAATTTATCGAATAACCCGCCCCTACAATAGATATCTTGCAAAAGTAATATGTCATACTGAACGAAACCCAGTGTAGTGAAGTATCTTAGACCAATAAAAATAATAATAAACTTACTTCTATACAGGCGATCGAATTTAAATAGGAAAAATACATTTACATATTTGGTTAGATTTTTTCTGATAATTTTCAGTAAAATCATATAATAATAGTTAAAATTATAGTTAAAATTATAGTTAAAATTATAATTTCATCCCTCAAAAATTGCCTCTAACTCATCCCACAAATAATTGAAACAACTTAAATGAAATTCTCTAACAATATTAACTTACCCCCTTGGTTTCCCCAAGTAAACACACAAATTTGGATTTTAGCTTTAGGTAGATTTTTATCTGCCATTGGTACCGGCTTCACCTTATTTTATGCGCCGATTTTTTTTGTTAAAGGAGTAGGCTTATCTGCCACAGACGTCGGTTTAGCTTTAGGTAGTGGATCCATCTCAGGTATTATTGGACGTATTTTAGGAGGATCTTTATGCGACTCCCCCATCTGGGGACGCCGCCGGACTTTATTATTTTCCATCATCGTTTCTGCTATTGCTTGCTTATTCTTAGCCATGACTTATAATTTACCTACATTATTTATAGGTAATTTACTAAGTGGTTTTGGTGTAGGTTTATACTGGCCCGCTACAGAGACTATAGTAGCAGATTTAACCACAGGAAATCATCGTCAAGAAGCCTACGCTTTAACTCGTATGGCAGATAACCTTGGTTTAGGCTTAGGGATAATTTTAGGTGGAATTATCATAACCACCACAGGCAATTATCAAATTTTATTTATTATAGATGCTATTTCATTTATAGTATTTTTTGGAGTAATTTATTTTGCAATTACAGAAACAAACCTCCCATTAATTAACCCAGAATTATCTAACTATCAACAAGAAACCAAAAATAACGATTATTTCCAGAATAAATGGTTAATAGCCATAAGCGATCGCCGTTTATTTGTCTACGTAATAGTTAATATTATTTTTACTACCTACATATCTCAAACCCAAAGCACAATACCTTTATATTTTAGTAAAATCATTAACTCCGGTCAGGGTTTTTCTGAAATCATAATTACTGGTTTATTTACCTGGAATATGATATTATCCATCCTCTGTTTAATTCCCATTAATCGAACTTTAAGACGTTACAATCACCCACAAATTTTAATCATTTCCAGCATTATCTGGGCAATAGGATTTATTTTAATTTGGGCAACAAGTTTAGAATTAAATAATTTATTTTTCGCAATTTTAGGCATGGGAACCTTAGCGATCGCCACTATCACCTACACTCCCTCCGCTTCCGCTTTAGTAGCCGATATTGCCCCCCTATCCCTACGCGGTGTATATTTAGCCATTAATTCCTTATGCTGGGCAATAGGTTATTTTATCGGTCCACCTTTAGGGGGATGGGCACTAGATCAAAATCCCATCATAGCTAATACTTTCTGGTTATTTTTAGCCATCAGCGTCCTAATTGTCATAGGGATTTTATCTTATCTTGATCGCCTCTTAAAAAAATCTAGTTACTTATCCTAAATTTATCTATAAAATAAATTAGCCTTCCCCCTAAAATTCTAACGTCGTCGTGATGCTAACTGAGCATAAACATCTCGGATATCAACATTATGATAAGCTAAAGCCACCAAAGTATGATAAAACAAATCAGCAACTTCTCCAGCGATCGCCTTTTTATCATTATCCTTACAAGCCATCACCACCTCTGCTGACTCTTCCCCAATTTTTTTCAAAATCTTATTATCTCCACCCGCAAATAACTTACAAGTATAAGAAGTTTCTTCCGGATTATCTCGGCGATCGCAAATTACCGCAAACAACTGGGAAAGCATATCACCAGGTGGCGGTGAAACTTTCCCTGCTACCTGATGAAAACAACTACGTTCCCCCGTATGACAAGCAATATCACCTACTTGCTCAATTCCCATCAACAAAGCATCACTATCACAATCATAACGCAAAGTTTTTACCCTTTGAATATGACCAGAAGTAGCCCCCTTATGCCATAATTCTTGCCGCGATCGACTCCAATACCAAGCCTCTCCCGTTGCCAAAGTCTTCGCCAAAGACTCCCGACTCATCCACGCCATCATTAACACAGTCCCATCCAGATAATCCTGGGCAATAGCAGGTATTAACCCCTGCTCATTATAACGAATTTCATCAATAGGAATTGACAAACTAAAACTATTACCTTCAGAATTGGTCATACAACTTCAACAAATTAACCACTTTAAATTTATATATTTTATCCCAAAATTACCTAAAAAAATTCCTAAACCTATCTTCTATATCATAAAACCTCTCAAAACACAATAAAAAAAACATTAAATATTAAAAATATGTTGTTGTGCTGTCTTCACCAAAGTAAACCATAACCCCACAAAAATAAATATTTCCCCCGTAAAAACACCATTTTTTACCACCACAAAAAACCATAAATTATCCATCAAAACCACCAAACATGACTTCATCCAACTTATTTAATATCAACCCAAACCAAATCACCATCACAGAAATTTCCCAATTTCTCCCCACCGGAGAATTATCACCAGATCCCTTAGAATACAACAATAAATCATCCCAAAATATTATATATTTTAACAACGGTAACTTTTCCAGTGGAGATATCCAACACCATCCCAACACCCAACTTCAAGCCGAATTTGCCTTTATCCATGAAAATAACCGCCTGCGCTTAATACAACTATTTAACCAAAACAGTAACCTAGAAAAAATAACCCTAATCCAAGAAAAAATAAACACTAC
>CAWUOF010000598.1:0-2885 GCA_963923765.1 uncultured bacterium
TTTCTCTATATTTTTTTGATTGATAATTATTTCTGGGGATAGTTTTTGAGGTTTAGCTGGCACAATATTTTCTAATTTTGCGTACAGTTTTTGTTTAGCCGTTGCCAAGTTTTCCAGTAGTTGTTTATCTTCTTCGGTTTCGGCTAATAGGTTAAATTTATCTAAATTTGTTTCTAATTTATTTTTGGCATTATTAATTTTTAATAGGTGTTCTGATAACAGTTTTTGCTTTGATACTTTTGATTTTATTTGCTGTATATCTCCTTTTATAATTTCCTGGTTATTCATTTCTAACCAAATTTTTATATAAGCTACTTTTATTTCTTCTAAAGCTACTAATTTTGGCGCTGTAACATTAGAAATATGGTTAAAACTACTGCTAATATTTTTAGCAGTTTGTATATTCATTATCCCTAGCATAGCTACTAAGGATGCAACACTTAAAAACCCCGAAACCAACTTTGTTTTAAGCTTCATTTTCCTGTTATTGGTTATTGTACTGATCTGAACACATTTTTATCAGACTTACACCAAGAAACTAGGTTTGATGCGATCGAATTTTTTGCGATACGAATCTACCAGCAATACACCTATTACCCTGCCCATTAGTTTCTATTAGTAATTTATGAGTAAGTCTGGTCTAACATCCAGTTTTTTATCTACTGTCTTGCTAGACTTTGCTAATACCAACCAGATGAAAAATTACAATAATATTAGATAGTCTGTAATTATTTAATTTATATAAATGTCTGGTTTAGTATATTGGTGATCGGCACACCCTGAATTTTTACCTAAGATAACTATTATAAACAACATTATTTCATCATAACCTCGGCATATTGATTAATAATTTTGTCAAAGTATTATTATAAATTTACGCAATTTGACTAACCATTGTCAAATAAATGGCCCAAAAAGCCGATAATTACACTTTAACTTTAGCAATAGTTGCAAAATCATTGAGATTAACTGATGTTTTTATTTTTATCCAAATTATTGCCTTTGTTTATTTACCCTTTGGGCCTGTCCTGCCTGTTACTGATTGTGGCCCTAATAACTTTATGGCAGCGACCAAAATGGGCAGCATTCCCCATTATCCTAGCCCTAATTATCCTACTTTTAGGCAGTAGCGGCTGGGTTTCTAAAAGTTTAATTCGATCTTTAGAATGGCAAAATTTGCCCGCCAGCCAGCTTCCTAATGCTGATGCGATCGTAGTTTTAGGTGGTGGTATTAAGCCTCAAATACCCCCTCGCCCCTGGGTAGAAGTCTCGGAAGCAGGCGATCGCATTCTCTACGGTTCCCTGCTTTATAAACAAGGCAAAGCGCCCCTATTAATTCTCAGTGGTGGGCGCGTGGAATGGAAGGGCGGAGGACCGCCAGAAGCTGAAGATATGGCAAAAATTGCGATGGAAATGGGTGTTCCTAATACAGCTATTCTGCAAGATACTACTTCTCTTAATACCTATCAAAATGCTGTGAATGTTCGCCAAATACTCGCCTCTAAAAATATTCGCCGTATTCTATTAGTAACCTCGGCTTTACATATACCTCGTTCTATTCTTATTTTTCAGCGCCAAAATATAGAAGTAATTCCCGCCCCGACTGATTTTCTGGTATCTGAACAAGATTTTGAAGAACTTAATACTTTGCAAGGTATGTTATTAAATCTTTTACCAGATGCCGCAAATTTACAACGTACTAACCAAGCTTTAAAAGAATATATCGGTTTAATTATTTATCGTTTACTAGGTTGGCTGTAAGTTATATAAATTAAATCATTTTTGCGGTTGTACTAAAGGTTCTTCTGCAATATCATCTAATTTAACTTGCTTTAATATCTTTTGCCAATCATTAGTTATTTTTTTATCCTGGGGATAAAGACGACGCAATTCTGCTAACTCAGTTAAAGCTTCATGCCAAATACCTGCTTTTCCATAAATAGCGGGTCGATCGCGTTTCGATGCTTTTCTTAATTGCTCAATAGTTTCCTGCGTTAATTTTACTCTTTGAATTGAACCCCCTACAATTAAATCTTGAGATCGATATCGAAAATTACATATTAATGTAAAAGTCCACTTATAATTTTTACCAATTTCTAAAGCTAATTTTTCAGATTTATTAGGTATATTTAAACTAAATACCCCAATAATTTCATGAGGATTTTTTACACTTATTTTATAGATTATTTTTCCGGTTTCATCTTTCAATTCAAAGAACGCTTTTTGAGCAGAATTTGTAGGAATATAAACTAAAAATGTCGGATAATCATTAACAGTTAATCCTATTAAGTTTTCAGGAATTAAAGCAGTTAATGGTTTTTGAGAGAGTCCGCAAACTGAACCCGTCTCCTGGATGATGCTCCTCTTCCAAGAAGAACCTCCTGGAGCAGTCCGCCCTAATTTACCGATTTCTGGCGGTGGAGTAGTATCATCTGCTATGACTGATTTTAGTAAGCTAACTTGTAAAAAAATAAAAAGTAACGACAGTATAATTTTTTTTATCATATTCAATATATAAATAATTGATTGCATCATATTACTTTATACTAAGCTATATTATTTGGCAAATAATGTCAATAGATAAAATATAATATTTTGTGAAGAATCTGAGTACATCTCATATTTATAAATAACCGTTATTGTGATGACAGCGCTAGAGTACCTTATGTATGCATCAAACTTAATAAATATTTGCTTAGTTAAAATATTATTTTTGGGCAATTACGGGAATTCATTTTAGGTAATAAAATTTAACAAGTTTATGAATTTAATATTAATTTTTATGTGTAAATATTTATAATTTGTTACCAATGACTCGATATACTTCTACTGCTTGTTGTTTACCTTTTAATTTTATTGCTCCCCAATATTCTACTTCAAATTTA
>CAWUOF010000599.1:0-2883 GCA_963923765.1 uncultured bacterium
GAGCTTTAACCCTTATCCAGTCTAGTTTTTAGCTTGCTTGTTACCCCCCCAGGAATAGAAACATAAAAAAATCAGGTTTTTTACCGAAATAATAAACAAAGTCCACCAGTAAATCAGCCTTTCGACACATTTTTTAGACAAATGTCATAGTAAAAAAGTAGTTTGTCCCTATTTAGGGGCATTGTTGAGCAAGTCCCTCAGTAAGTAGCAAGCTAATCATAAAGATTTAGTATTTATTCCACTGATAAATTAAGGGACTTCTGGTAAAATTAGAATAAGTATAGAAAGTCTAGTTGATAACAAAAAAAGTTTTGGTAATGAGATTCTTCTGTATAGTAGAAATCCCTAAACACAACTTATTAGTTATGATTTAGACTAAGTATATATAAAACCATTGCAACCGGATTGGTGTTGTGACTGCGACGCGACGATTTCTGGGTAAAGCTAAATTAAAGCGCCAGACTTACCTGGCTGTTTTGGTGCTGCCTGATGAAGCCTCTGCTTTCCAGGCTTATCGGCTGCTTCAATATCATGGAATTTCGCCAGAACATTTGGCAATTGTAGGAGAAGGATATAGTAGTCCCGATCGAGTGGGAATATTAGAACCTATGCAAATAGCGCGGCGAAAAGCCCGAAGTTTAGCCATTTTTACTGGCACTTTGGCGGCGATCGCCACAACCGCAATTTGTATTATTTGGCCATTAGGTATTAATTGGGCTTTGCTAGTGCCAACTGTAGCAATTATAGGTGGATTTTGTGGGGCCGTACTCGGAGGCTTATTAGGCTTCTTTGGCGAAGGCAGCATGGCAGGTATTTATCGCCATCACCTACGCCAAGGCAGATATTTATTAATGATTGAAGGCCCAGAAAAGCTAGTGCGCTGGGGACAAGAAATTTTAAATCGATATTGTGTATCCAAAGCTTAAACTGTGATTATAGGTAATATGCGATCGATTATTAGTTAAAATTCGATCGTCTTTTTGGCATGGAAATGTCAATATTAATAACTATAGAAATGGAGAATCAGAATGTCTATTAATATCCGACATTGGATAGTGTCGCTTTTAGTTGTGGGTGCATTTATAGGTACATTGGCGATCGGTGGCTGTACACCTTCTGAGTCTAGCCCCTCTAATAATACAAACACAACAGTAAATACCTCTAATATTACCCCTCCTCCTCCCCCCCAAACTTCGCCAACAATTGCTTTACCTAAATTAGAAGGTACAGCTACAGTTATAATGACCGTAAAAGGAGAGCCAATTACTATTGAAGTAAATGGTAATGATGCTCCCATTACCGCAGGTAATTTTGTCGATTTAGTTAAGCAAGGTGTGTATAATGGCCTAGCTTTTCATCGTGTTGTACGGGAACCAGAACCTTTTGTAGTGCAAGGTGGAGATCCGCAAAGTAAAGATACTAAATTCCCGATCGAAAAACTAGGGACTGGAGGTTTTATTGACCCGACAAATAATTTACCTCGTTTAATACCTTTGGAAATTAAATCTAAGACAGGAACAACACCAATTTATAGTAAGACTTTTAAAGAAGCAGATATTTCAGAGTCACCAAAATTAACCCATACTCGCGGTGCTGTAGCAATGGCTCGATCGGCTTTTCCTGACTCCGCTTCTTCCCAGTTTTATATTACTTTAGCTGAACTAAAATTTTTAGATGGTAACTATGCTGTGTTTGGATATGTCAAGGAAGGAATGAATGTAGTAGATAAGATTCAAAAAGGCGATCGAATTGAGTCAGCTATAGTAACTCAAGGCTTGGAAAATCTCAAAGTTAATACTCAATAATTAACCTATAATCCCCCATAAGGGGATAAATGTTATTTTTACATAATAAAATATATTAGGGTAAAAAAATACTGGGTTTTCTAGGAGTGTGTACAAGATTTACTCCCCTCTCCTACAAGGAGAGGGGTAGGGGGAGAGGTCAACCATATCAAAACATAACCCATGAACAACCAACCATTCAAAAAAGACGGAGTTCGTAACATAGTTATTGGACAAAAAATCAAATCCGATAAACTCGAACGCGCTAAAGAAATGCGTCGTCAAATGACACCAGCAGAAAAAATACTATGGGAACATCTGCTCGCTAACCGCTTGCATGGGTTACATTTTCGCCGTCAGCAAATTATAGATGGTTTTATAGTAGATTTTTATTGTCATGCTGCTAGTTTAGTAATAGAAATAGATGGTAAAATTCATGAAGAACAAATTGAATATGATTTAGAAAGAGATAAAGTTTTAACAGCTAGAGGTTTGCGTTTATTGAGATTTAAAAATGAAGAAGTAATACATGAAATTGAGCAAGTTTTGGTAAAAATTTATCAAAAATGCATTGATAAGACCTAACCCCCCAGCCCCCTTCCCTGCGAGGGAAGGGGGAGCAAGATTTACTCTAAAATTTTGATTTAAAGCCATTTTTAAGAGGTTTAGAGCCTTCCATAGTAGAGAAGGGGGAGCAAGATTTACTCCCCTCTCCTTGTAGGAGAGGGGTCGGGGGAGAGGTCAAAATCGCTTTTGAAAATAATAGAAGTGCGATCGCTTGTTTTCGATATAATGACGAAACAGTAAATATTAAAATTTAATATGGGAAAGAGTCATTTCAAGACAGCAATATCATCTTTAGAATCTCGTATTGCTGAACATCAAAATAAAATTAAGCTAGAATTAGATAAAGATTTTCCAGATATGGGTTTAATTAACCATTGGGAAAAATAAATCAAAGCATTTGAATAAGGTATTAAATAAGCATTAAAAAAATTATGTAAAAACTAATGAAACTCACAAATTAAAAAATTAGCAGTGAAAACTCAACACTTCATCAGTTACTAATGAAATTACAGGAAGAATGCCAAAATGTAAT
>CAWUOF010000600.1:0-2877 GCA_963923765.1 uncultured bacterium
CTCCGATAGCCAAGGAGTACATTTTCTACAAATCTGGATTTTGCCAGATACACAATCTTTACAACCTAGTTATCAACAAAAAATGTATGATGCATCAAAAAAACAAGGTAAATTGTGTTTAATAGCATCTCCTGATGGGCGAGAAGATTCTGTTACTATCCATCAAGATGTTAATTTATACGCAACTGTGCTGGCATCAGGAGATAAAATTTCCTATGATATTAAACCTAATCGTCATGTTTGGTTACAAATTACCCAGGGTGAAATTAATTTAAATGGGGAGTTATTAACGGCTGGTGATGCTGCTGCCATTAGTGCAGAAAAACAATTAGAAATACTGGCTATTCAATCTGGGGAAATGCTACTATTTGATTTAGCATAAGTAAAAAATATTGTTGCGCTAAAGCGCAAATAGCGCAACAACGTATATTTTATGATTTGGATTTTTTATTATAGAAAAATATCCCTATATTTATATTTACAATTTTGATTGTATAAATTATTATAAAAATACAAGAAATTTAGTAGATAACATAAATATATCAAAAATACATCAAAAAAATATATAAAAATTAGGATAATTCGCCTTTAAGATTGTTAGCTATTTGTCAGATGTTTTTTTATCTATTATTATCCTACATATTTAATTATTAATGGGTTTATATATTGCAAGTTTCTACCTATTGTATAGGAAATTGGAAAATTTTATAAATTAAAATAGCAATAGGAAAAAGTAGATTATAATTGCAAAATTAATGCGACTAATTCTACAACCATACTCTAATGTCTTCTGCAATTAAGATAGAAAATTTATACACAGATGGTGCTTGTTCGGGAAATCCTGGCCCTGGAGGTTGGGGTGTGGTGATATGTTTTAGCGATCGCGCTGTTTGTGAATTGGGCGGCGGCGAAAAACAAACCACTAACAATCGCATGGAAATGCAAGCGGCTATTGCTGCTTTAGAATTTTTAGAAAAATCGGGCCAAAAAGACCCAGTTACCCTTTACACCGATAGTGAATACTTAAAAAACGGTATTACTAAATGGGTGAAAGGCTGGAAAAAAAATAAATGGATCACTTCTGCTGGTAAGCCAGTATTAAATCAAGATCTCTGGGAAACTCTGGATAAACTTAATTCTCGACAAGTGCAATGGGAATATGTGCGGGGTCATAGTGGCGATTTTTATAACGATCGCTGCGATGCGATCGCCCGCGCTTTTTCCCAGGGAAAAAACCCATCCCTACAAGAATTACCCCTATCTAACTTAAATGTTTCCGAGATAACGGAAGTTTCTAGTTACAAAACGCTACAATCTAATTCTGTTTCTACTCAGATTCCCACCTCAGATTTAGCAACTATGGACATCAACCCCAATAATACGGCTGATTCTTCAGACAATATGCCCCGTGAATTTAGGGTTGGTCAATTGGGCAACCTAATTCAATCTTTGCGAATAGCAGATGAAATTGCTAGAAAACGTTACCTAATTACTAGCTCAGAATTGGCAGATTTAATGGATATCAATGCTAGTGCTGTTACCAGTCGTGGAGATAATTGGGTTTGGCGTAATTGGATTGTTTCACGAGTGCGACGGGAAGGTAATCAAATTCTTTGGCAATTAGAAAGGGTAGATTAAATGACGATCGGGGGAGTTTAACTGAAAAAATTTATAATTAAATAGGCGAAAAATATCGAATGTTTGTATTTTGCCTTTTATTTTTTTCTGTTATTTACTCCCGGCGATCGTCCCTTGCAATTAACATTTAAAAACTTAAAATTTAGTAAAAATTAAATCTAATTAATCAAGCCTCTCTACCCGAATATAAAATCATCAAAAAAATTAATAACATTTTTCTAAAAATATCTATTCAAAATATACAGCACTTTCTTGATATATCCTAGACACATTACACTTTAACAACTATTAACAACTACACTTTAAATTTTTAGTTTATATTTGTTGATAATTGTTGTCAATTGTTGCGTATCTAGCATCATCCCTCAAAGTGCTGTATGTATATTATTATTGTGTTACATCAGCCAAAACTAAGACAACACAACAACAATTATTTTTACTATTTGCAAATTCTCCCAATTAAATTTTTAACTCCTGAATGCAACCATATTTATAACAAACTACTACTAAATACTATTGCCTTACCAGTTACCCATACCGCCAAACCCATACCTCCCCATCATACCTGAAACACCAAACCAATCTCTTAGCCATGCTTGCATTTGATGAATTTCCTTACGTTGAGTAATGCTAATTTGAGTTGCTAAATTTTTAACTTCATTATGTTTCACTAAGTTGTCATTTAACAACCATTGAGACATCATTACAGCACCCATGTGATGAAACCTCATGTCGATGAGAAAAGCTTGGTCTAAATCATCACCTTTTAAATTAGTTAAATTCCGCATCATTGGCTGATAATTACTAGCTATTTTTTGCTGGGGATACCACTGTTTTAACCAAGATTGCATTTTTTCAATTTCGGCTGTTTGTGTGCGAATAATATCGCGGGCAAATTGTTTCATTTCCGGTCGTTTTGTGCCTGCTTCTAAAATTTTAGCTTGGGTGACTGCTTCTTGATGATGAGGTATCATTTTACTAAGGTACTCGGCTTCATTTTGCACTTGCATCGATCGCATCATCATCGGCATTTGTCTGTCTGTACCTGTTCCTGATAAACAACCCATTCCTTGCCCAAATCCTGATTTAATTGGCGCGGCTGTTAGGCTGTTAGTAGCAAACAGTACTCCGCTACCAACACCAGCACTGATTAACCCTATTAACCAAACATTTTTTAATAGCATATTACTTACCCTGTCTCTTATACACATCTGACGCTGCCGACGATACTCCTTGTGT
>CAWUOF010000601.1:0-2876 GCA_963923765.1 uncultured bacterium
TGCCCCCCTGCCCCCCTGCCCAATATTAAATAGGAGAAAAAATATTATGTCTGTAGAATTACCTGATTGGGAACGACTACAGAAGGCTTTGTCGGTGGAAATAAAGAATGGTTTTGTTGATTTAAAAGGTAAACAATTTAGCTCTTTTAGTGAATTTATTAAAATTAGTTTATTAAGTAAAACTCCACAAATTTTATCAACGATATGTCAAAAGCAATGGCAACAGTTAGCGAATCAGTTCGATCGCTATCCCTATTTAACCATTAATCAAAGGCAAGAATTAGTAGAAGTAACTGTTGATTTTTTAGTACAAATGCAGCGTATATGTGAACAGAAATTAGCTAATAATAACTATGTTATTAATCCTAATAATAATATTTCTCAAGTTGCGGAGAATAAAAATAATTTATTAATAAACAATAATATAGATAACAAACAAAACATTGTAGAAGAAAAAAATCACCAAGAAATTAACCAGGAAATCCCAGTAAATAAAAATTTAACTGCCAAACCATCTAATATTAATAATACATCTGGGCAACCCAAAAATAATAATGGACTTTTAGAAGAGCCATTATTAAAATTATCAGGAATAGGAACAGTGATAGCTAATTTATTAGCTAAATTAGGATTATATACAGTACAAGATTTACTATATTATTACCCAAGAGATTATATTGACTACGCTAATCAGGTAAATATTAAAGAATTACAAGGAGGGGAAACAGTGACAATTGTGGGAAAAGTAAAAAGATGTAGTTGTTTTACTAGCCCACGTAATAAAAAATTAAATATTTTAGAATTAGTGATAAGCGATCGCACTGGGCAAATTAAACTAAGTCGATTTTATGCTGGTAATTATTCTACTCGATGGCAAGAATTACAAAAGCGGATGTACAGCCCAGGAGCCATAGTAGCCGCTTCTGGGTTAGTGAAAAAAACCAAATATGGAGTTAATTTAGACAAACTAGAATTAGAAGTATTATCCCATCCAGGAGATAACATAGAATCCATGACCATTGGCAAAGTAGTGCCAGTGTATCCCCTAACTGAAGGAGTAGGAGCAAACGTAGTTAGAAAAGCAGTAATAGCCGCATTACCAGCAGCACAAAAAATCCAAGATCCCTTGCCAGCAGGTTTACGAGATTATTATGGTTTAATACCATTATCAGAAGCTATTACTAATATTCATCTTCCCGCTAATCCAGAAATTCTGAGTCATGCCAGGAGGCGTTTAGTTTTTGATGAATTTTTCTATTTACAATTAGGACTACTGAAGCGCAAAGCTACTCAACGTAAAGTTAATACAAATGCTATTTTAGCACCTCAAGGTAAATTAATTGAACAATTTTATCAAATACTGCCTTTTAAATTAACTAATGCACAGCAAAGGGTAATTAGTGAAATTCTGAAAGATTTAGCTAAATCTGAACCCATGAATAGATTAGTACAAGGGGATGTAGGGGCGGGTAAAACCGTTGTAGCAGTAGTAGCCATGTTAGCAGCAATTCAAGCCGGTTATCAAGCTGCTTTAATGGCTCCTACAGAGGTTTTAGCAGAGCAACATTATCACAAATTAGTATCTTGGTTTAATTTATTGCATTTACCTGTAGAATTATTAACAGGTTCTACTAAAACCGCAAAACGTCGGCAAATTTATGCAGAATTGGCTACAGGGGAATTACCAGTTTTAGTAGGTACCCATGCGTTAATTCAAGATAATGTAAATTTTCATAGGTTAGGATTAGCTGTAATAGATGAGCAGCATCGTTTTGGTGTGCAACAAAGAGCTAGATTGCAACAAAAAGGTGTAGAAGGAGTACCCCATGTATTGACAATGACAGCGACACCTATTCCGCGAACTTTAGCATTAACATTACATGGGGATTTAGATGTTAGTCAAATTGACGAGTTACCCCCAGGAAGGCAGGCAATTCAAACAACGGCGTTATCAGGAAGAGAGCGATCGCACGCTTATGATTTAATTCGTCGGGAAGTGGCTAATGGCAGGCAAGTATATGTAGTTTTGCCCTTAATTGAAGAATCGGAAAAATTAGATTTGCGATCGGCTATTGAGGAACATCAAAAACTACAAGATAGTATTTTTCCAGATTTTCAAGTTGGGCTTTTACATGGTCGTATGTCTAGTGCCGAAAAAGAAGAAGCTATTAATAAATTTCGTAATAATGAAACCCAAATATTAGTATCTACCACCGTTGTAGAAGTGGGTGTAGATGTGCCTAATGCCACAGTCATGCTGATAGAAAATGCCGAACGTTTTGGCTTATCCCAATTACACCAATTACGGGGCAGAGTTGGTAGAGGGGCCGATCGCTCCTATTGTTTATTAATGAGTCATTCTAACGCCACAGAAGATGCTTATCAGCGTTTAAAAGTTTTAGAAAGTTCCCAAGATGGTTTTTTTATTGCGGAAATGGATATGCGATTACGTGGCCCCGGAGAAGTTTTAGGTACTCGTCAGTCGGGCTTGGCTGATTTTGCTTTAGCTAGTTTAGTAGCAGATCAAGCTGTTTTGGAGTTAGCGAGGGAAGCCGCAGAAAAAGTAATAGCTAAAGATGAAAGTTTAATGAGGTGGCCTAATTTAAAATTTGAGTTAGAAGAAAGGTATAAAAAGTTAATGGGTGGAGCATTATTTACTTAAAAAAACTCCGGGTTTCTATTACCCGGAGTTTAAACTGGTATTTAATAAAATTTAAAACTGGCGACGAGAAAAAATGTAAACGGAAATTGACAGCATTAATATGATATAAATTACCCCATATAAGGCATTATTTATAAGTTCTGGTGTTGGGGGTAAAATACCATAAACTGCTTGATTTTTTAGGTCAAGGCGCGATAAATTTGGGACTATTAAA
>CAWUOF010000602.1:0-2873 GCA_963923765.1 uncultured bacterium
TCGCTCCATCCTTTATCCTGTAAAGGTTTTAGCCTTCTTGTTACCCCTACAGATAATTTTGATAATGAGAAATCTGTTTAGAAACTTTTAAAAGATGCATATAATCCCAACCACGTTGTAGAGAAATAGGCCGATCGAGTTTTTGTGCCATCCACTCTGCCACCTTACGACTATTCCAGGATTTGCCATCAGGGGCAGGCCCTTGGAGAAGTTCTTGGAGTTGATTTTGTAAGCTTTCTGATAGTAAAGGTTCTCTCCCTGGGTTATCGTGACGGCGATCGCGCAAAGCTTCTGGACCTAAATCATTATAACGGCGGGCTATTTTACGGATCCAATCTCGACAATAACCTGTAATAACACAAACTTCTTCAGTTAATTTTCCCTGTGCTAATAACCAAATAATATGAAATTGACTACGTTCCACTGGATCTTTAGACTTACGATAATGATATTCCAAATCATCCAGATTAAGATAAGGTTTAATAGTGAGGCGCTTTGTCATAATTATTATATTTATGCGATCGACAAATAAATACCTACAACACCTGATCAAGACGTTGAATTTGCAAAACATTAAATTTTAAAAGATACACCAGAGTACGCTGAAGAATCAGGGAAGCTACAGGATCACCCTGGCCATAACGGTTAATAATTTCTCCAACAAATAAAGAACCTTCTTGAGCTAAAGTAGCTAAAATATCATCTATTATAGTAACAGGAGTTCTGCCAATACCACCAAAATTATATAACCAATGTTGTCGCAATAAATTTATACTAGCCGCATTTCCCATTTTTCCCAAAACGATAATCATATCATTACTTAAAATTTGGGTTGAATAATGAGCAAACATCCGAAAAGGATCATCACAAAAAGGTATTGATGGACTGCCAGGATTTACAGGGACAGACATTTTTGCCCTAGCGCGAATTTCTGACAACTCCTGCCACAAATTCTCATAAGCAGCAATTACCACTTTCCAATCATAAACCTCCCTAGCACGTTGGCGTCCTTGCACTCCCATAAACTGGCGTAACTGGGGATTAGTAATTAAACTAGCTAAAGACCTAGCACAAGCTTCTACATCCACAGCAGTTACCATAGATGTATAGGCACTATAGGTAATATAATTAAGCTTATCATCCCAATAGTTACCAGCAAAATCCAGACAAGAACTAGGGGGAGGAATTAAAGTCGGAATTCTAAAGCCATCGATACCGTGACGGACTGATTCTTGATAGCCATCCCAATCAGAAACAACGGCGGGTAAACCTGCGGCCATTGCCTCTATGGGAGTTAAGCCAAAAGTTTCTTGAGTATTATCAGAAAGGGATAAAAAAATATCAGCTACAGACCAAATAGCTGTACGAAATTCTGGAAGCCGTCCATCTACAAAAATAGTATTGACTGAAGGGGAAAAATTAGCGGCAGCTTCTTTAAATAAATTTTCATCTTTGCTATCTTCAAACCATCCTGCTTGAATAAAATGCAGGGAAATATTTTGATTTTGTCGGGCTGCGGCAGTTAATTGTGCAGCTTGTTCCACTGCTAAATACATTGGCAAGGGATGAGCTTTAGCATAGAAATTTAATCTACCAACATATAAAATAACAATATCTTGGGGGTTAATGTGGAATTGTTGACGCAGCCGATCGCGAGTTGCTTTTGCTGTTGTATCACTAAAAAAAGCATTACAATCAACACCTAAAGGAATAATAGGTAATTTAATATCAATTTGTGGCTGACAGCCCAGGCGTTGTCCTAAATACTCGCTATAATCTCCTAACACCTTATCCAGAGCAGTTTTTACTGCCTTGGAAGTACATACTAAAGCATCCCAAGGTTGAATTGGGGCAGTAAGCATATCCCCTATAACTTCCATTGGTCCTTTCGTGGCGATCGTATGGGTAACGCCACATATACTATAGGAGCGTTGATCTCCAAAACGACGTAGCCAAGCTAAAGGAGTTATCACCGGATCGGCGCGATAAATAGCACCCGATCGAGTTAAATTCATGGGATTTCCCGCAGGCAGCCATTGTACCGGGCGAGCATTTTTTAACCAAGGCTGGATAAGCTGACAAAAATCCGCAAATTCTTCCTGGGTATTAGTATAACAGTACAAACTATCGGCGGTCCCATGTTGTACCAAACCCTTGAGAAAACCTTCCCCCGCAGATTTACGCCCTACCAGTCTGGCATTCCTGGTATCATAAGCATCACGTACATATAGAATTGCTGCTGTATTGCCCATTTTGATATATTTTATGTTTGTTTAAATGTACTATTACAGTGCTGATGGGAAATTGTATAAATTTGGCGGGAGCATCTTAAAAAAACACAACAACAATAACTAGGAAGAACCATACAGTAACCGTAAAAGCTAAAATTTTTTTGCCTCGTTTTCTGTTCCCTGTTCCCGCTTTGATATTTGTACAGATGCACCCGATTTTTGTAGCATAGCTCAAATAGCCTCATCTAATATTAATATTAGGGAACTGGCTGTATTGTCGGCCTTATGCTAAAATTTTAAACATTTTATTGGAAAATTTTTCAATGGATAATCCTTCTCTAAGCGAGTCTGACCCTAATCAAACTAAGACATTGTATAATCCTTCTCTCCTAGAGATTCCCCGTGATCAACGTGCTCCTGTAATTCGTTTAAAACAAGAAGATTCTATTTTAGATTGGCTAGAAGCTAATGGCCGCCTTTTGGCCAGAGACGATCGCGATCATGATTATTTATTAGAGGATCAAGAAGAAATTTCCGACTTGATAGTTGATGATGGCAGTTACGAGGACCTGGAAGATGATGATATTGTAGATGATGACATAGAGCCTTTAGACGATTAATCGTTTATACTTTTATCTGAAT
>CAWUOF010000603.1:0-2869 GCA_963923765.1 uncultured bacterium
GAATATAATTTATCTTCATCGCCGAGATTAATGCTGGCAAAGATATTTGGTTGAGTGCGTGTCGTCTGCAACGATGCAATACACTTTATAATTGACTATAGCTTTAATAATATGTCCACCGTTAGATATTCAGCATTGGTAGATAAAGTTAATCAATCCTACGATACTCAAGATCAATCCAAACAACTACTAGAAATTGCAAAAACAGGAGTAGAACGGGCGATCGAAACCGATGAAGCGACGGCAACCACTTGGATCAACGAACAGTTAGAAGCCTTGGGGGTAGAACTGACATGAAACTTAAAAATATTGAGGTTCCTGTTGATCAAATCTCAGCCCTCTGTAAACAGTGGCACATTTCTAAACTTTCGCTATTTGGATCAGTTTTGCGAGATGATTTTACGCCTAGCAGCGATATTGATGTTTTAGTTGAGTTTGAGTCTGGTTTCACCCCTGGCTTTTTCAAGCTGTATCAAATTCAAGAAGAACTTTCAGCCTTATTCGATAACCGACCGATCGATTTGGTTACGCCTAAATTTCTCAATCAACGAATCCGCGATCGCGTTTTAGCTACAGCCGAGGTCTGTTATGTCACAACGAGATGACCAAGTTTATATTGGGCACATGATCGATACAGCTAATAAAGCAATCGATTTTGTAGCAGGGTTAAGCCGAGAAGACTTTGATAATAATGAACAACTGAGGTTAGCAACTACTCATCTATTACAAATCATTGGCGAAGCCGCTCGAAGAGTATCTTTAGATTTTCGTAGCGCTCATCCAGAAATTCCTTGGAAAGCGATCGTTGGTATGAGAAGTAAGGTTGTTCATGACTACTTAAATATCGATGAAGATGTAGTCTGGGACACTGTAAAAAATGATCTCGCTCCCTTAGTTCTGGAACTAAAAAAACTTCTACTCTAATTTTGGACAACTGCTAAAAATTGTTAAAACAAGAGTAGAAGTTAAAACACGAGTCGAACTGGCGATCGAACAAAATGAAGAACAGGCGATCGAGTTGGTAGGCCAACAACTTAAACATTTGAATATTAAATTAACAGAAGAGAGGACAGAACCATGAAAAGCAAAGAGTTTTATGTTGTGATTGAACGTGATGAAGATGGAATTTATATAGGCGAAGTACCTCAGCTAAAAGCCTGCTATAGCCAGGGAGAAACCATTGATGAACTCATGCAAAACATCCGCGAAGTTATCGAATTGTGTCTTGAAGAAATTGAAGAAGCTTATGGTATAAAATTATTATTACATCTAGGGTAATTGTATCACTGATGGCGATCGCGAATTTAATCGAGAATAACTAGAATAACTAGATTACTCAAATACTGGTGGCCATAATTCGGAAATGGGTAATTCCCAGCCGGGTAATAATTCTGGTACTGTTAATATATCTCCATCTAGGAGTACAACAGGTTCACTGTTAGGGCGATAAACTGTGACATTGAGGCGATCGGGGTCGATTAAAATACCTACTTGTGTTCCTAATTCGATAAATGATTGTATTTTTTCTTGTAAAGGTTTAATTCTGTCGGTTTTTGATTTAATTTCTACTATTAGATCTGGTACTAATTGCACAAAATCTCTAGTACTACGCTTTAATTTTGCTGCTAAAACAAAGGAAACATCCGGTGCGCGTAAATCTCCTGTGGGTAAAATAAATCCACCACTAGAATCATATACACGCCCTAAACGTCGAGGTTTTACCCAATTAGCTAATAACCGAGTAAATTCTACTCCTATTTCGCTGGAAGTGTCATCAGATGGACCCATAACAGAAATCTTTCCTTCTAATAATTCGTATTGCCAGTCAGGATGTGCGGTTTGTAATTCTTCTAAATGTTTAATTGTGAAGGTCATAATAGTTTTTCTCCCTTATCTGTTTTATATTTTATGCTATTTCTGGTAAAAATTATAGTGGGAGAGTTAGGATAAAGGCGATCGAGATATTCAGCATGAAATTAAATTATCAAATTAAATTTCCAGCAAACCGGGCGGTGGTGTAATTTCAATACGGCGAGATTGAATATCTACAACGGGAACAATTTCTTTAACAAAGGGAATTAAAATCTCTTTATTTTTATGGTTTTCTGTTGCTGGCTGTTGAGATTTTACCACTAATAAACTATTACCAGCCGAGATAATATCTACAACTAAACCGATATTTTCTTGAGTAATTTGATGAAAAACTTCTAAGCCGATTAAATCTAAAATGTGATATTCATCTTCTTCTAAATAACCGCGATCGCTTGCGGGTACAAATAGGCGAGAATTGCGTAAATTTTCTACATCTTCTCTAGTTTCTATTCCTGCTAATTGTATCACATATATTCCCTTACCAGGAAAGTATCGACCCTCAATTAATTCCACTGGCTGCGGTTCAGTTTCTCCTGGTTTTAATAACCAACGTTGACCCGGTTCCATAAACCTTTCTGGAAAATCCGAAGTAGGATAAACTCGCATTTCCCCATTTAAACCTTGGGGGGAGACAATTTTGCCAATTTCCAGCCAATTTTCTAAAGTCATTATTCCGATTAATTAGTAACTGTTAATTAACTTATTTTACCATTATTTTAGGTGATTAAAAATAACCAATGACTAAAAATTTATTAGGTTTTATTTTTAAATAATAGCCATTGGCGATTATTTACTAGCTATTGCGATAAACTTCTTCTGCTACTTTGGCTAATCTTTGCATTCCTATTTCTATTTCTGCATCAGTGGCAGTTAAGCTAATGCGTAAACATTGATGTTTGTGGGGCCATTCTTCTTGTAAGCCGGGGAAGAAAGAACTACCGGGTACTACAATTACTGTCTCTTATACACATCTGACGCTGCCGACGATACTCCTTGT
>CAWUOF010000604.1:0-2862 GCA_963923765.1 uncultured bacterium
TATTGCTGATTTTTTAAAAAATACCTATTATAGTGGTAATTATTTTATTAATACTAAAGGCAGAAATGATTTAGTTATTCATAATGGCAAAGATGCTACAAGTAATGTGGGAGTGATATTAGAAACTAAAAAGCCTAATAATAAAAGTGAAATGCTGAAGGTGGATAATTTAAATACTAAAGCATTGCAAGAATTAGTATTATATTTTATGCGCGATCGCATCAATAATAAAAATCTGGAAATTAAATATTTAATCGCTACCAATATCTATGAATGGTTTATTTTTGATGCTAGTAGCTTTGAAAAAGCTTTTATTGAAAATACAGCATTTTTAAAACAATTTAACGATTTTGAAGCGGGGAGACTTAGCAGTAAAAAAACCGATTTTTTCTATAAAGAAATTGCCCAACCTGCTATTACCACTATTGAAAAATCCATTACTTTTACCCATTTTGATTTACGGGAATATGTAGAAATATTAAACAATCCTCTGCCAGAAAATGAGCATCAATTAATTGCCCTATTTAAATTACTTTCCCCAGAACATTTACTAAAATTACCTTTTGCTAATGATAGTAATACTCTCGACAAAGGTTTTTATAGCGAATTATTACATATTATTGGCTTAACTGAAACTAAACAAGGTAATAAAAAAGTTATTGAGCGTCAAAAAATATCCCAAAGAAATAACGGTTCTTTATTGGAAAATGCTATTTTACAACTAGATAGTTTAGATAAAATATCTCGTTTATCTAAACCAGAACAATTTGGCGAAAATTCCGAAGATATATTATTTAATATTGGCTTAGAATTAGCAATTACTTGGATTAATCGAATTTTATTTTTAAAATTATTAGAAGCACAATTAATTAAATACCACAAAAATGATAAATCCTTTAGTTTTCTCAACTTAGAAAAAATAAAAAACTATGAAGATATAAATAGTTTATTTTTTAGTGTATTAGCTCGGAAACCAGCAGAAAGAAATCCAAAATTACAACAAATATTTACCCAAGTTCCCTATTTAAATAGTTCCCTATTTGAACCGACTGAGCTTGAACAAATTACTATTTTTATTAGTAATCTTAGAGATGAAAAACTGCCGCTTTTTTCCTCTACTATTTTAAAAGATAGCAACGGCAAAAAACTTACAGGTTCCCTCAATACCCTAGAATATTTATTTGAATTTCTCAATGCTTACGACTTCAGTAGCGAAGGCTCAGAAGATATCCAAGAAGACAATAAAAGGTTAATTAATGCTTCTGTATTGGGGTTGATTTTTGAGAAAATTAACGGTTATAAAGATGGCTCATTTTTTACCCCTGGTTTTATTACTATGTATATGTGCCGGGAAACTATTCTTCGAGCAGTTGTCGAAAAATTTAATGAGATTAAAGGCTGGAATTGTACCAATATTAATGATTTATATGAAAAAATCACTAATAAACAAGAAGCTAATCAAATAATTAACAGTTTAAAAATTTGTGACCCGGCGGTGGGTTCGGGACATTTTTTAGTTTCGGCTTTAAATGAAATTATTGCTATTAAAAGTGAATTAAAAATATTACTGGATAGACAGGGTAAAACTTTAAGAGATTATCAGGTAGAAGTAGTAAATGATGAATTAGTTATTACGGATGATGATAATATATTGTTTGAGTATAACCCTAAAAGCAAGGAAAGCCAACGGATACAAGAAACTTTATTTCACGAGAAACAGACAATTATCGAAAATTGTTTGTTTGGTGTAGATATTAATCCTAATTCGGTAAAAATATGTCGATTAAGGTTATGGATTGAATTGTTAAAAAATGCCTATTATAAAGCGGAGAGTAATTATACAGAATTAGAGACATTACCAAATATTGATATTAATATTAAATGTGGTAATTCTTTAATTAGTCGTTTTGGGTTAGATGCTGATTTACGACAAGCTTTAAAGAAAAAACAATATAGTATCGATAATTATCGCCATGCTGTGCAAACTTACCGTAATGCTGAAAATAAAGAGCAAAAGCGGGAAATGGAAAGAATAATTAATGATATTAAGGGTAATTTTAAGATAATTTTACAAGGAATTGATCCACAGAAAACCAAGTTAAGAAAGTTAGAAGGGGAACTTTATAATTTAGAAAATCAAACTTTGTTATTTGAGGAAACGAAGGCGGAGAAAAAGGCGAGGGAGAAGAAAATTATTAAGTTAAATAATGAAATTGATAAGTTGCAAGCTGAGATTGAGGATATAGAAAGTGGTAAGATTTATGAAAATGCCTTAGAATGGCGATTTGAGTTTCCCGAAGTTTTGAATGATGAGGGAGTTTTTGTCGGTTTTGATGTAATAATTGGAAATCCTCCTTATATTAGACAGGAAGAAATTAAGGAATTTAAGCCAATTTTCCAGCAAAATTATCAATGCTATACAGGAATTGCTGATTTATTTGTTTATTTTTATGAACTAGGTTTGAAATTATTAAAGCCAAAGGGTCATTTAACCTATATTTCTTCTAATAAGTATTTTCGAGCAGGTTATGGGGAGAAATTACGTCAACTTTTGACAGAGACAACCACGATTTATAATTTAATTGATTTTGGTGATTTTCCGGTTTTTGAAGAGGCGATCGCTTACCCTAGCATTATTACCTTAAGTAAATCAAAATTGGATGGAAATCAAGTAAAGGCTTTGTCATGGGATACAACTAAGAAACAAAATATTGAACAATTTGCGACGGTATTACATCAGGAAGGTTTAATAATTTCTCAAGAAAACTTAAAACTTGATGGGTGGAGGTTAGAATCTTCCCAAGTATTAGATTTATTAGCTAAATTGCGAAATAATGGTACACCGTTAGGAGAATATGTAAA
>CAWUOF010000605.1:0-2850 GCA_963923765.1 uncultured bacterium
ATAAGAGACAGTCATAAAAATCTGGAAATCTTACCATAATGAATACCCAAATAATTTATAAAATTTTAATTATTGATGATAATCGCAAAGATAGATCAACTTTACGTCGTTATTTATATCAAGACCAAGATTATAAATATAAAATTGTAGAAACTAAATTAATTCAGGAAGCTTGGGAAATATGCGATCGCGATCGACCCGATTTAATTCTCCTAGATTATTTTTGCTTTGATAATGGCTTAAAATTTTTGCAAGAATGGCAACAACGCTATAACACCAGCATAATTCCTATAATTGTATTAACAAAACATAGTAACGAACAAATAGCCGTAGAAGCCCTAAAAAATGGTGTCCAGGATTATTGTGTTAAAACTAAATTAACCGCCAGCCAATTCCAACAAATAGTTCATAATGTTTTAGAAAATTTACAACTAAAACAAAAAATATATCGTCAACAAAAACGAAATTTAGTTAACAGTATTGCCATAAAAATTCGCCAATCTCTGCGGGTAGACGAGGTATTACAAAGGACTGTAGAAGAAGTACGTCAGCTTCTCCAGACCGATCGGGTTATAATCTATCAATTTGACCCCGACATGAGTGGTACAATAATAGCAGAATCCGTATTACCTCAGTATGTAGCCTGTTTAAATCGCCAAATAAAAGATCACTGTTTTAGTGAAAATTATCTGGAAAAATACCGTAAAGGTAGATGTTTTATAGCTTCAGATATTTATACAGCAGGACTACAAGAATGTCATATCAAAATGCTAGAAACTTTTCAGGTAAAGGCAAATTTAGTAATACCAATATTATTAAATAATCATAGCAAACCGGAATTAATTTGTACTATAGAAAAATTAGAATTAGATAATGATTTATGGGGATTATTAATTGCCCATCAATGCGATCGCCCTCGTAAGTGGCATGATGACGAAATTAATCTATTGCAACAGTTAGCAGTGCAATTAGCCATCGCCGTGCAACAAGCGGAAATGTACGAAAAAATACAGGCAGAATTGTATGCAAGAATACAGGCAGAATTGCAGGAAAAACAGCTTGTTGCAGCTAAATTTCGTGCCTTGGTAGAAAACGCCCCCGATATTATTTTTCGTATAGATCGGGATATGCGGTATCTTTACTATAATCCAGCAATTGAAAATCTTATCCATAAACCAGCTAGTAGTTTAATTGGCCAAACTCCCGAAGCTTTAGGAGTATCTCCGGATATTATTGCTATATGGCGTGCTATGGTAGATAGAATACTGGAAACCAGAGTACAAGAAACGATCGAAACACCCTTTCCTGATTGGAATAGTCTAATTTGGTTTCAAATTAGAGTCGTCCCTGAATTTAATCTAAACAACGAAATTGAATCATTTTTATGTATTGCTCGTGATATTAGCATTCGTAAACAATATGAAGAAACTTTAAAACTACAAGCTGAAATGCTTGATCAAATCCATGATGCAGTTATTTCTACAGATATTAACGGTATAATTCAAACCTGGAGTCAAGGCGCAGAAAAGCTGTATGGTTATCAGGCTGAGGAAGTAATAGGTCAACATATTATTATTCTTGGCCATCCAGAAAATGCTAACCAAATTTACAAATACATAGTAGAAAATTTAATCGCCCAGGAAACATTTGAAATTGAAACTTTTAGCCGCACAAAATCAGGAAAAGAAATTTATATAAATTTGCGTTTAAGAGTTATTAGGAATGAAAAAAAACAAATTATACGTTTACTTGGTTGTTGCAATGATATTACTGAGCGCAAAAAATATGAAGAAACTTTAAAACTACAAGCTGAAATGCTTGATCAAATCCATGATGCAGTTATTTCTACAGATATTAACGGTATAATTCAAACCTGGAATCAAGGCGCAGAAAGACTGTATGGTTATACGGCGGCAGAAGCGATGGGTAAAAATGTTAGTTTTATCTATCAAAATCACCAAGAAGTAACCACAAAAATCTTGCCTAATTTGATAGATAAAGGTACTTATGAATTAGAAATAGTTTTTATCGGAAAATCAGGCAAAAAAATTGATATTAGCTTACGGCTTTCTGTTATCCGAGATGCAACAGGTAAAATTATTCGTTTAATTGGTTGTTCCAACGATATTACCGAACGCAAACGTAACGAAGAAACTTTAAAAATGCAATTTCAAATGTTAGATAAAATCCATGATGGAGTGATTTCTACTGACATAAATGGAATTATCCAAACTTGGAATCAGGGAGCAGAAAAATTACATGGCTATACGGCGGCTGAAATAATAGGTCAACCTATTACTATGCTATGCTTTCCAGAAGAAGCAGACCAAATGTTAAAACTAGTATTTCCACCTTTATTAAAAAAAGGCAACCATGAAGTAGAAGTACGTAATCGAACGAAATTAGGAGAAGAAATTTATGTTAGTTTGCGTCTTTCTATTATCCATGACGAAACAGGTAAAATTATTCGTTTAATTGGTTGTTCCAACGATATTACCGAACGAAAAAAAATAGAAAAAGAATTACAACAATTAAACCAAGAACTAGAAAACAGAGTACAACAAAGGACAGAGGAACTACGAAAAAGTCAGCGTTTTATTGAGACTATTACTGATAATACACCCAACATTATTTATATTTTCGATCTGCAAGAACGGCGTAACATTTATTGTAATCGGGAGATAGGTATAGTTTTAGGATACTCTCCCGAAGAAATTCAATCTATGGCAGATACATTTATTTTAAATTTCACTCACCCCAATGATTTAGACCAACTATTTATTCACTTTAATAATTTAAAAAATCTCAAAGATGGGGAAAAGAAAAACAATGAATATCGTCTGCGGGATA
>CAWUOF010000606.1:0-2836 GCA_963923765.1 uncultured bacterium
GCTTATTTTTTTAATATGTCATTTGTAAAAAGATCTACCAGTAAGTATGGGACAGATAAGCAAGTGGAACAAGTTAATTAATAGGTAATTACTAATAAACCTTTTTTGAAAATTAAGAATAAAATATATTTTCTGCAAAAAATCGTTAATTATTGTCTTTTATTACCTGTTTTCCTATTTTTAAAAATGGGTAATGGGTAATGGGTAGTTAATTTTTTCCCATACCCACGCCCTATAATTAATGTTTAGAACGCCCTGATCCTTTTTGGGGTTGGGATGCATGGGATGATGGAGATTTAGCGCGGTTTTGCCGATCGCGGGCGGCGGCGGCAGACTCTTGCTGCAATTCTGATCGCCCGTTACGGATCACTCGTAACATATCTCCAAGCTGTTGTTCTATATTATCGAGTACTCGATCGGCATAATCATCAGCACCATTTTCGATCGCTTCACATTCTGCTAAAGCCCTACGACGCATTTCTTCTATTTCTTGCTGGGCTTGATCTTGCAGTTTTTCTATTTCTGCGATCGTTTGCTCTTGTGCGGCTTGACATTCCTCCTGTACCTGTTGGCGAATTTGGTCCGCCTCTATTTTTGCTTGTCTAACAATACCCATTTCATCTAATATTTGAGCTACTTGCCGCTCGGCAGCCTCAATTATTTCTTGGGCATACTTTTCCGCCTGTATCAGAATTTCATCTTTATGGCGAGCAATTTCCTCTGCTTCCCCAAAAGCAGCAGGTAAATTCATACGAACTAGATCCAACTGATCCAATAATTGTTCTTCATCCACAAGGGTACGTCTAGTCAGAGGAATACGGGGACTATCGAGAATCATCTCTTCTAGTCGGTTAAGTTCCCTTTGAATATCTATACTTCCCGCTCCACTTTGGGGTGATTCACCTTGGATGTTGGTTCCATCTTGGTTGGGGTCGATCCCGGAAGGGTTTTGTTGGCGTAACATCGGTAAATATCCAGGGCAATATGCTTAGGAACTAAATGATCGACGGAGCCACCAAATCTGGCAATCTCTTTTACTACGCTACTACTTAAAAAGCTATATTCGTTAGAAGTTGCCAAAAAAACTGTCTCTATTTGAGTTGAGAGTGTTTTATTGGTGTGGGCCATTTGCAATTCCATTTCAAAATCTGAAAGTACTCGCAGACCCCGCAGCAATACAGGTGCTTGCCGCATTTTGGCATAATTTACCGTCAAATCGTGAAAGCTATCTACTTCTATATTGGCAAGATGTTGGGTAGACTGGCGAATTTGCTCAATTCTTTCCTCAACCGTAAATAGTGGGGTTTTACTGGAATTAGATGCTACAGCTACTATTACCCGTTCAAATAGCTTACAACCTCGCTCAATAATATCGAGGTGTCCTAAAGTTATGGGATCGAAGCTGCCGGGATATATGGCAATCACATTTTTTCCGTATATAACTAATACGTCAGCAATAATATACCCGACTTTTTAGAAAAATCGGGTATCTGAATCTTAACTTATGTACAAATTAATACAAACAGACTATATTGCTTAAAAATTATATGCAATTGCTAATCTTAATTTATATAGTAGCACTTGTCATAACATATTTAAACGAATATGTCAAGATATAGATATATTTTTACTCTATCAAAGTTTCAAATTCAAAAGGATTGACAAAAATTTTTCCCATCATAAACTTAGGAAAAAATTTCTGGTTATGTAAGGTATTGATAGTTTCTAAAGTAGAATTTGAAATAATATTTTGCTGTTGAGGTGGAACAAAACAAATAGCTGTTTGTTCTATTCCGGGCATAAGATTAGCTACTTTTTGTAAAATTATATCAACTTGGTCAGCTAATTTTTCGGCTATATTTATATTAGGAGCAACAATACAAAATGTTTTGATTTGATTAGGACTAGAAACAATACCTAAATAACATTGATTAACAAGCTCTTGATTATTTATTTCTAAAGAATTGCAGAAGCAATTAAATAAAGCGTTGTAAAAAGATTTAATCAGACTTTTATCACTAAAATTAGGCTGTGATAACATAGGAATTACCTCAAGAACATGAATTTTATAATTAGAAAAATCTCTATATTTTTTATATTATAAAACATTCCTTTAGCTATGAACGCGATCGCTGTCATTGTGGTTAGTGATAAATTTTGCTTTCAAAAGAGATCAAAAGCTGAAAAATAGGCGATCGTTAATATTAAAATTATGTGATTTAGATCATTTATTCTCCAAAGTATGAATTATCAGCCTAGCCACCAAGTATTCAGGGCTTACTGAATAAGTCTTTATCGGTGTAACCGACAAGCTAAAAAAAGGACTTCAATGACAGCAAAAGGTAAAACCAAGGTATTTGGTGCAAGGATTTGGTGTAAAATAACCTCAAAATTTTGTAGCAGTATAGTGGGACTATATACCGAAAAGTTGAGTTAGTGGCCATAACCCCATCAGACTTTGAACTATCGTTTGGGGGCAAGCTGACAGAAGATAACCGTTAGGTAATAATACTCTAAGTGAATAGATCTCTTGCGAAAGTCAAAAACATAATTAATCATTATCAAGTTTTCGTCAATTCGGCTATTTCTTAATTATTATTAATTATTAAGTTACTTTCGCAAGAGGTCTAATAATCTACATACTTCGTTTTTTCTGTGTCCTTTTTTACCGATGCAATCGCTTTTTTTCGTAGATCGTATTTATATGGGGCAGGCATACTATTTACGTGAATTTACAGGTTTTTTTCTATTATATTACTGTCGTAACCTTTATGCGTAGTGCCTCACGGGGTGACAATGAGGTTAAAAGCCAGACAGGTTGAGGAGTGTAGCCAGA
>CAWUOF010000607.1:0-2818 GCA_963923765.1 uncultured bacterium
CCCTGCCCCCCTGCTCCCTTTCCCCCCTGCCCATTCCCTATTTACTGACCTGGACACCATGACTACGGGGATCTGCGGTATTATTTTTAGCGGCTTTCACCTTGGGAACGAATTTAGAAACTTGACCAATATTTTCTTGATTAGCAATAGGATTTTCGGCAATTAATGATTCTAAATCTGTTGCCATAATAGGGCGCGGTATTTCGCCAATTATATGAGTAATTTCTGTACCAGTCTTGCTAAAAAACACAAAATGTGGTATGCCATCTACTCGATATTTGCTAATTTCTGGCAACCATTTCGTGTTATCTACATTTAGCATAACAAAATTAACTTTTTCGCCATATTCTTGTTTTAGTTCTTGCATATCTTTTGCCATTGCCTGACAAGTAGTACACCAATTAGCGTAAAATTCCATTAGTGTTGGCTTACCATTAGTCATGGCCACTTGTAGGGGGGTTGACTCTTGTGCCAAGGTAGTTAAATCTGTGTTGTTGGCTTGCGATCGCAGTCCCAAAAATAAAAACACACTCAAAGTCATTGCCGCTAAAACAATCAAAAAATTTCTGACCCGTTTTCCTAGTTCTACATCAGATGACGAAACTACAGGGGAATTAGGTAAATTTTCAGCCATAGGAATATTTTTACAATTTGTTAGAAAATATATTTTATTGTAGCTGGATTAGCGATCGCTTAATATTATATGCATTAAACCTTTGATAGCAAAATAAAATAAAACTAGAGAGCGGGCGATGAAAAAAAGAGTAACTCTGACTTTTCCTAAACGTAACGTACAAATACCAATCACTTATCGACTGGCAAAAGATTTTAATGTAGCGGCGAATATCATTCGCGCCCAAATTGCACCCAATCAAATTGGTAAAGTAGTAGTAGAACTTTTGGGTGATATAGATGAATTAGAAGCCGCGATCGAGTGGATGCGTAGTCAAGATATTGCTGTTTCTCTTGCTAGTCGCGAAATTTTAATAGATGAAGAAAGTTGTGTACATTGTGGGTTATGTACGGGAGTTTGCCCCAGTGAAGCTTTGAGTTTGGATCGGGAAACTTTTAAATTAACCTTTGCTCGATCGCGCTGTATAGTTTGTGAACAATGTATCCCCACTTGTCCAGTCCAAGCCATTTCTACTAATCTTTAAAAAGATATTATATATCAAAGTTCATAAATTATTGGTTGTATGATATTCTTAGAATATATCCCAGTTAAATCTGTTGGTAGTATAGCTTATTTAAGGGGTGACACCCCTATTTACGAACTAAAACTAATGTGGTGTTCGTAATATTATTAAAACAAATCGACTGACAATTCCTAAAATATTTTGTATCATTGCTCTTAATAATATGATGACTACGAGCAAAAAAATACCCTGGATTTCCTTATTGCTAAATTTAGCTACCTATACTACTTTTGGTTGGCTTTTATCCACCATTAAAATTTTCCCTTGGGTTTGGCTAATTGTCATATTAACACCATTTTTTCTAGCTGGTATTTTAACCTCACCATTTAGTAATTTAGAATTTCTAATAGTTCGTTGGATTCGATCAGATATTTTAACGTTTTTTTTCATATCTTTATCGGCTTTTTTTGCGGTATTAATACTCAATTGGATCCACGTTTTTGCCGATGCTTTAGTCATACTTGCTACTACAGCTTTAGTAAGGTTAGATTTTCACGTTGCCGGATTTAATGATAAAAAATCTTTCTGGTTATTAAGTTGTATTTCCCTAATTGGATTAGGTTTAGGATATGGATTACATAATTTGCCGTTAATTTTAGCATTTATTCAGAAAATAATCAAATAAATTATTTTTTTCTCACTCTTAGTCGAGGAGTAAAAATAACCACCATCACAATTATTATAAATGTTTTGCTGGTTGTTATATATAATTTAGCAAGATAACTTACTTTATTATAAGTCGATCGCCATTTAATTTAAATCTGGTTTTTTCTCCTGATGACGCTGTTGTAAAATTTTCCAGATAAAAATCCAGGCGATCGTACATACCAAACTTATCATATAACTACCCATAATATCAGTAGGCCAGTGAACCCCAAGATATAACCGACTAAAACCTATAGCAATAATTAATAAAATACTACCGCTAAAAATTAACCAGCGAAATTGGGGAAAACGAGAAGCTAGGAAATAAGCAAGTAAACTATAAAATACAAAAGAAACCATTGCATGACCACTAGGAAAACTATAGAAACCTGCATCAAGAATACGTTCCCATAACTGAGGTCTTGGCCGCAAAAACATTGCTTTTAGCCCATGATTTAATCCCCAGGTTCCCAGGGTGGCAATTGGTAAAATAATTGCTAGGGAATAACGACGTATTATTAATAATACTAGACCTAAAATTAAGGCGATCGGTAATAATACTAATGGTTCTCCCAAATAGGTAATTTTAATCATTAACCAATTTAACCAAGGAGTATGAATTTGCTGAATAGCTAGTAAAATATCTCGATCGAATATATCGGTTTTTTTGGCCAAAACTTGATTAGCTAAACCAGCAAACCCCACCATACTAAAGGCCACAATTACCAGCCATCCTAGTCGATTCGTTAACGATAGTGATAAAAACTTAGTAGCCATATCAGATTAATATAATTATTAAACTAACTTATTATAAATCAAAAAAATATTAATAAACTTGTCGGGGTAAGTTTTACGATAAATTCTGATACTACACGATAATATAAATAAACTCGCCCATTTTTTATCCATTAATTACCAACTAAAAATAATAATCGCCCTAACACTGCCGAAAAGTCTAATAGCATAAAGATTATAAT
>CAWUOF010000608.1:0-2814 GCA_963923765.1 uncultured bacterium
TTGAGGATACGGTGGCGCCTGTGGATTACTTGCTGGAGGTGTACTCGGTTTATCATCGTCAAATTCACCCGATCGCTGTCCTAACAAATAACCAGAAACAGCAGGGGGAGTCGCTGCTACTACTCGCTGAGAAATTCCCCCCAAATTCACCGAGCAAAACATTGAATTGAAACTAAAAACAGTGCAAAGTGTCGCCGAAAAAGCCCGATTAAGCAACGTACCCGGAACCAAAATAGCAGCAAAAAGGCTAACAATAGCCAGCAATAAAAATCGAATGTGACGCATAAATAATCTTCTCAAAATTAATTAATGAGCAGAAACTTAAAAACCACAGAAATTTTAAATAAATTAAAGGAGCGATTTCTTAACCAAAATCACTCCCTTTTTCAACCCTAAAACGGGAAACGAGGCAAAGGAATCCCAGGTAAAAGCTGCCGCAAAAGCTGCTGACCAGTAATTTTGGCAAAATCATTAAACCAACTATTTACATCTTTACCAGAAACTTTTTCCGCATCTACACTTTCCGCAGGCTTATCATCAACTCGTAAAGCAGATCGTTCCATTCCCACTTGCGACATCAGCCCGACAAAAGTATTAATTGGAACGGCTCTATTAAACCCTGTTTTTATATCAGCTTCTTGCTTACCCGATCCAGTTTCAACGCCGATAGAACCCTCTCTTTCCCCTTCTCCATGAATAGCAACTACTCGACCGCTCACATCAAAAACTGGTCCGCCACTCATCCCACGCCGTGTGACAGCATCGTAACGCATCGTATATCCCTTCGGATCGGTTTGACTGCGATTGCTAACTACGCCATTTGTAAAAGCATATTCCCGTTCTATATTACCAGTATTTCCCACCGCAGAAGGTAAAGGATAACCAGAAATATAAACCCCTGAACCAATTGTGGCATCATCAGAATTGCTAACTGGTGCTACTGCATAATCTTCGTCACTTTCAAATTTAACAATTGCTAAATCTGGATCGCCTGGTTTTTTTTGTAAGCCTTGTATCGATTTTACGGGATGCTCTTTTCCCTTAGAAGTACGAATTATGAACTCAGAATTAACATTTTCCACCACATGATTTGCCGTCAGTACCGTATAAGTTTTGCCAGCTTTGGCAATAATTACCCCAGAACCACTGTCTTTGAGAGAAACTATATTATTAATCTGTACTGTAGTGGGAACTGCTATTCTCGCCACTTCTTTAGCACCTTTGGCAAATGCCGGCTGGGTAATTACTATAGTTGTTACTGTTGCTGTTCCTGCTAACAAAACACTTAGGGAATCAAAACGTTGCATACTCAAGTCCTTGACATAAATTGTAAATAGGTACTAATGGGAATTCCCCAACTAGATTTTATCATTCGAGCTAACATGGCTTGAGATGGTTCGCTACCATCTTCAAAGGCATAGACACCAAAATCTGGATCGCGATTTTTCATTCTCCCATTAATGCCAATTAACAAACCTTTGCTGTTAAAAATCGGCCCGCCGCTCATGCCCACTGCCACATCATTTGTATAGCCTAAACGATAGCCTTGCGCGAGGGATTTATTTGGTAGGAGAGAGACTACACCTTGAGTAAATCGAAAAGCTCGAATTCCCAAATCAAAAGTAGTAGTTAAAGAGTTTCCCTGGTACATGGGAAAACCGGCTGCAAATACAGGTTCTCCCACTGTCACAGGTAAGGCACTGATTCTGGCAATTTGATACTGAATGTTACTGCGAAATTGCACGATCGCTAGGTCAGTATTTCCTAGCTGTCTAGGCACACTTATCGAGCTATATTGCCGACCATCTGGTGTGAGAATGCTATGTCGATCGTTAAATGCCACAACGTGCCAGCTAGTCAACACTCTATAACTATTACCTTGCTGACTGACAATCACCCCCGAACCCGACGCATTTTGGGCTTGGATGCGAACCGTTGTTTGCTGGGCTAAAAATTGAATATTGCCATTTTGCTTGACATTTTGCTGATTATATGGTATTGAATCCGCCAACACCAAGGAAGTCCCCACCGGTGGAGGAAAACAAGTTAGTGCCAAAAGACACCAACTTGTCAAAATCAAATTTTTACCCGCAGTCACTTTAAAGTTCCCTCTCACCACCGCTATTGCTGGGTTGTTGGGGGGCAGGCTGGGTATTTGCTGGCATGGTCGGTGCTATGCTAGGGCTATCTTCACCCAAGCGCCCGCTAACATCAATATAGGGAATTGAGCCGCTTTCGTTCAAAGAAGGCGGAGCGACTTGACCTTCCCGCCATGCCAACAGGTTTGTCAGGGTTCGCACCGCATCTTGGCCCGGTTTCAGGGTAAAAATCAACCCCTCACATCGACCATTCACCATACTTGCCGTACAAACCACATTTTCCCCATTCATCCGGCCCACCGTGATGTATTTTAGCTGTTTGTTCCGGCGATAGGTTTCCAATCGTCCGCTCACTTGCTGGCAGCGCGTTGTCGGATCATAGCCAGAACCAGAGAAAGCATCAGAAACCCACTTGATCCAAGGTTCTCTCATACCTTGGGAATTTTGGTACATGGTGACAGGAACGCCAGTGGACATATCACAGTAAAAGCCTTTTTGTCCGGGGGCTGATTGGGTTTGCCCAGGCTGGCTAAATGTTGCTGTCATTCCAACTGCAACTGCTCCTATCATTAGTATTCCTGTCAAATTTGTTTGTTTCATATTCCCTCACTAAATTGACTTATTTTTTGTTTTTTTGTATTTATAGCGGTTTTTAATCTTGTCAGGTTTGATGATTTTCAAGACATGATGATTCTAGCGAGTTCGTTTACACCTA
>CAWUOF010000609.1:0-2808 GCA_963923765.1 uncultured bacterium
CAAGATTTGGGGGTGTTTTTAGGTTGAAAGACGCGATCGCACAAATCCAAATTTTACTGGACTCCGTTTAGTCTTATTTTACAAAAAGGCATTTTAATGAAATAAGGATGCTAAAATTTTTCCTTATCTCAGTGGAATAAAATATAAAGATCATCCCACCTACTCTGATTATGCGTTCTGGTCAATTTATCAAACAACTAGAAGGTTATACAGCTTTTATTCCAGCACCACTACCGCCAAACCCTTCTATAGAGATTATTATAAGGTGTGAGAGGAAGCGATCGCACCCCAGGAGAATTTCGTAAAAGTCAAAATTGGATTGGTTTTCAAGGTTGTAATTTAGCTACAGCTTCTTTTGTCCCTCCTCCTATACAGGAGATGCACAAAGCCTTAGATAATTTAGAAAAATTTTTACATGATAAAACTACTTTTCCCGTCTTAATTCATTGTGGTTTAGTTCATGCACAATTTGAAACAATTCATCCTTTTTTAGATGGCAATGGACGAGTAGGGAGACTTTTAATTACTTTTTTACTGTGTGAAAGAGGTATTTTACATCACCCTTTACTATATATTAGTCATTATCTTAAAAGATATAAAAGTGAATACGAAGCAAAATTAATGGGAATAAGACTAAATGGAGACTGGGAAAGCTGGTTAAAATTTTTCCTTAGAGGAGTATTTGAAGTTAGTGATATGGCAACAAAAACAGCCCGTTCTATTTTAGAATTGCGAGAAAAACATCGAGAAATAATTGGTGAAAAAATATCTAGTAGTTATGGCTTAAGACTTTTAGACCTTTTATTTGAATATCCGATTATTAATATTCCTTTTGTGCAAAACAAATTACAATGTAATTACAATACAGCCAATAAAATTGTTAAAGACTTAGAAGAATTAGGTTGTCTTAAAGAAATTACAGGATATCAGCGTAATCGGCGTTATCGTTATGAACCTTATTTAAGTCTATTTGACAATCAAGAATTTAATTAGAGCAATGAGCGATCGCACAACTACAAATTTTACTGTACTCTGCTTAGTTTTATTTTACATGAATAAATAATTATGCTCAAAGAACTAAATCGAATTACATTTAATCATATAGAATTTATGTAAAAAAAATGTACAAAAAATGTACAAAAATCTTGTTGATTTTAATTTTCTAATATATCTACTGCCTATATTATGATGGCTAGAAATTATATTTAAAAGTTGATTTAGAATATTGATTTAAAACGGAGAGGGGGGGATTCGAACCCCCGGATGGGTCTTACGATTCCATCAACAGATTAGCAATCTGCCGCTTTCGACCACTCAGCCACCTCTCCACTGGTGACAATTATCGATATTAGCATAACTATTTTAAAAATCAAGTAGGTAAAGGCAAAATTTTGCAAGAGTTTTTAGGCTACCTAAATACAGGTAGGAGAGAAGCCTCGATGGGCCAAATGTTCCTGCCAACTATGACAGGTGTGGAGGAAAAAGTTTTTAGTTTGTTGGTATCCGAGGCGATACAGTATCTTTTTTTGTTCTAGGCACAGGTTAAAGTCGGTAGTGGTAACGTGGGCTTGTGTTACGTCAATATGGATAACTCTGCCTCGATCCATTTCTCTTTGGTGGTAGCGATCGCGGGCAGACATCATAGTTCTAAAGGTTGCTGCTAACATGGTAAAAGGGCCTTTTACCTGAAAACGTTTTTGAATGCCTTGGTCATCTAAACGAAACCCAAAAGTAAACCAAGAAGGCTGTTGATTTTGAGTAGTAGCAGGTAAGTCATAGATCCACAGGGGAAAGTTACTCAAAAGCCCACCATCTACGATTAAATAATCTCCTAATTTTCCTGGGGCAAAAAACATGGGAATACTCATAGATAAACGCACGGCTTCTGGGATACTAAAATCATATTTATTATCGATTCCTAATTTTTGTAAAATAGTCTTTTCTGTTGGGTTATCGGTAACATTTAGGTCATCGGGTAAAACTAACATTTGTCCCCGTGTGATATCAGAAACGACTACTTTTAATTCTCTGCCGTTGCCTTTTTCTTTGATATCTTTAAAGGTGATTAGTTTGTCTGCATCTAAGTTATAGGCTAACCAGTTGCGAAAAGGTTCTGAAGAGTATTCTCCCATTTGACCACTTAAAGCTAAGGTTAGCATCATGGCGATGGGAAATTGTAAATCGTTAGCTGGATCTCCATTAAGAATTAAGGGGCTAGTTTTTTGGGAAAGGAATTCCATAAAGTCTAGTTTTCCCAGGATATCTTCGAGGCGATCGCTATTAAAACCTGCCGCTAAAAATGCTGCTGTAATTGCCCCCGCCGATGTACCTGCTAATTTTCGCCAATGTAAGCCAATATCATTACAACATCGCAACGCCCCTAAAAAGGCAATTCCTCGCACACCGCCACCTTCAAATATGGCATCAGCATAAATTTTCCCTTCTTTATCGGGCGGGGGCATTTTTGCTAAAATAATTTCTTTTTCAGCTTCAGTTAGTTTTAAGCCGTATTCTTCCCTAATTTCTGCGGGGTTCCATTCTGGTTTATTTGGGCCTTGGCATTTGCAATTAAAATTAGGAATTCGTGTTTGCAGAGAACATTTCATAATCAGGATAGCTGTTGATCTTTAATGACAGCATTTCATTTTTGTAAAAAACAGTATCTTAACTATGCAAATATTTATATTTTTGATGCATAGTCAGGCGCTAAAGCGCAACAACGGTTATTTACTTTTTCTGAGATGCACTTTGTTTATTTGGCGTTGCTGAATTAGGGGATGATATGAGAGAATGTGAATAATAAAAAAA
>CAWUOF010000610.1:0-2803 GCA_963923765.1 uncultured bacterium
GTCGGCAGCGTCAGATGTGTATAAGAGACAGGGCAAATGTGATAGTCATCTCTTGGTTTTGTGATATCTGTCATATTCCTTGTTTTTCCGTTAATTTACTCTTTCTAAAAAGATTATTTTTTTTCTAAAAATCTCCTGAAACTCATATATACATTAGGATTTTTCGTAAATTCTTTTTATAGATAAAATGATTAATTAACCGGATTTAAGTATTGGCAAAAGAAAATTTCCACCTATAAATAAGTTTAACAAAAATTTATAAAAACTAGGAATTTATCCCATTGACAAACATCTAAAAGTTTATAAATAGGGAAATTCACGGTAAATAGGGGGCGATCGCCAATTTTATAATTTTTCTTTTATCAGATAAAAAATAACAATATTAGTCACATTTTTTTAAAGATTTGTTAAAATAATTTTCGTTTTATATAAAAATTTAAATTTTAAAAGCCACTACCATTTTATATATCGACAAATAAAATAACAAGAAACAAAGGCAAGAAATGATTTCTATTAGAATAATAAATTTGATTGTTTATAGTTGGAAATATCTATTAAATTTACTAAAAAAACGATTTACGCCAAGTTTACGCCAAGGTGACACAGACAAAAATACCAGCAAAAATATCAACAAAAATCCAATAATATTTTGCTGTATAATTTTCTGCATAACCTTAGCGTATGTTTCCCCTACAGATTTAAATCGGTAACAGCACCAAGACTACTAGAAGAAACTAACTTAGCATATTTAGCTAATACACCTCTAGTATAACGAGGTTGGGGAGGTTGCCATGCAGCACGACGACTTTCTAACTCTTCATCAGATACGTGCAATTGTAATAGGCGTTGATGAGCATCGATCGTGATAGTATCACCTTCTTTAACCAAGGCGATCGCGCCACCTACAGCCGCTTCTGGTGCAACATGACCTACTACCATACCATAGGTACCACCAGAAAAACGCCCATCAGTAATTAATCCCACCGCATCACCCAAACCAGCACCAATAATAGCCGAAGTAGGTGCCAACATTTCCCGCATACCCGGCCCACCTTTCGGGCCTTCATAGCGAATAATAATCACATCACCAGCATTAATCTTGCCTGCCAAAATAGCATCTAGGCAAGCTTCCTCCGATTCAAAAACTCTGGCTGGGCCAGTAATTTGTGGTTTTTTAATACCAGTAATTTTAGCTACAGCCCCCTCTGTGGCTAGGTTTCCCTTCAAAATAGCTAAATGTCCTTGGGCATACATGGGATTATTCCAGGGACGAATAACATTTTGATGGGCTGGGGGTTCTGCCGGTATATCAGCCAAAACTTCCGCGATCGTTTGTCCAGTAATAGTCAGGGCATCACCATGAATTAGCCCATGTACCAGCAGCATTTTCATTACCTGGGGAATACCACCAGCTTGATGTAGATCTGTAGCCACGTATTGACCCGAAGGCTTCAGATCGCAAAGTACTGGCACACGGGCGCGGATAGTTTCAAAGTCATCCAGAGTCAAGGGAACGCCGCAAGCATGGGAAATTGCCAATAAATGCAATACTGCATTAGTGGAACCTCCCACCGCCATAATTACAGAAATAGCATTTTCAAAAGCTTGGCGGGTGAGAATTTGCAGAGGTAAAATTTGTTTACGAATAGCCTCGACTAATACCTGGGCAGATTGAGCGGTACTATCGGCTTTTTCTGCATCCTCGGCTGCCATTGTGGAGGAATAGGGCAGACTCATGCCTATAGCTTCAAAGGCAGAAGACATAGTATTGGCGGTGTACATTCCACCACAAGACCCGGCCCCAGGGCAGGCTTTCCGTTCAACTTCTAATAATTCGGTTTCGTCTATTTTACCGGCGCTAAACTGTCCAACAGCTTCAAAAGCGCTAACTACGGTTAAGTCGCGCCCGTTGTGATGACCAGGTTTAATGGTGCCGCCATAGACGAAAATGGCGGGTATATTCATACGGGCGATCGCTATCATCGCCCCAGGCATATTTTTATCACAACCGCCTATAGCCAATAGTCCATCCATGCTTTGGCCATTACAAACGGTTTCTATGGAATCAGCTATTACATCTCGTGATACCAGGGAATATTTCATTCCTTCGGTACCCATTGAAATACCATCACTGATGGTAATGGTGCCAAATACTTGTGGCATTGCACCCGCTTCGCGGCAAGCTGTTTGAGCCCGTATTGCTAAATCATTTATCCCCATGTTGCAAGGGGTGATGGTACTGTAACTGTTAGCAATACCTACTATGGGTTTGGTAAAATCTGCATCACCAAAGCCCACAGCCCGCAACATAGCCCGATTAGGCGATCGCTGTGTTCCTTGGGTTACTACTTTGCTTCTCAAGTTTTCCGTTGTCATTTCTTCGTCAGGGCTAATTTTGCCCGTCTTATCTAGGCATTTTGTCTGTTATTGTCAGCTAAATCTGTTTTTTATCTCAAGATTGCTGATTTTTAACAGATTATACGTTTGATTGTCTCAGAATATCTGCTTTTTAATTTTGTTGTTGCGATCGAGGGTTTTTGCCAGGGGGTATTTTGGTGGGCGATCAAGCTTAATTTCACCCCATAGCTTTTATTTTTTAGCTATATCAATCCCTATATAGATTTTTTCTTCTGTTTTCTTTTCCTCCTCCGCTTATCCTTCACTGGTAATTGGCCTTATCCTATTATTTTTATTACAATTTGTCAAAATCTTATCAAAAATTTATGGAAATTTAAATAATTATATATCCCCTAATATTAATTCTGTCTCTTATACACATCTCCGAGCCCACGAGACCTCTCTA
>CAWUOF010000611.1:0-2800 GCA_963923765.1 uncultured bacterium
GATTTATACGAAAAAAGTTAAAAAAATTAACTTTTGCCATAACATAAAAAAGAACACAATCTAAATACAGAGTTAATGGGTATAAAAATTATCCCAATCTGTATTAGGGAAACTTATCTTTAGGACACTTCAAGAGAGGAATAAATAATGGCTACTTACAAGGTAACACTTATTAACGAACAAGAAAAAACTACTCAAACTATTCATGTCAAAGATGACGAAATAATTCTTGACGCAGCACAAGATCAAGGTCTTGACCTGCCCTATTCTTGTCGTGCAGGCGCTTGTTCCACCTGCGCTGGAAAAATTGGATCCGGTAAAGTAGATCAATCTGCGCAATCTTTCTTGGATGATGATCAAATTGAAGCTGGCTATGTATTAACTTGTGTAGCTTTGCCCGTTTCTGACTGCACGATCTACACCCACAAAGAAGAAGACTTGTACTAAAACAGCTAATAGCCAGGGAGAATCGTTTTTTGCTCCCTGTCTATAACTGACAGTAAATATGTTGTTCTACAAAAGAATAAATTTATAGATCAGAGATATTGAAAATTATATCCCTGATTTTTGCTGCATATTATTTTTACAAAAACTAATATTTTAAATAGGTAAATATCAGGGAATTTTGGGAATTATTCCACAAGCGGCTAATGCGATCGCACCATACGCACCATAAGTAGATATTATATTTTATAGCTTTTTTTCTACTGGGATAGAAGACGATCGCCAGAAAATAATAGCATCATTTAAAGGTTGTAGTTGAGTACCTGGATAATAAAAACTGAGAATACGCTCACTAGACCAACCTATTTTAGCTAAACGATAGGAACCACTTTGACTTAAACCTACTCCATGCCCAAAACCACCCCCAATAAATGTATAACCCTTAATAACTTTATTTCCATCATAAATAGGGTCAATATAAAAAAGGGTACTAATGGGGGGATAAAAGGCGTTACGAATATCATCTTTATCTACTGTAATAACGCCTGTATCAGTGGTGACATTCATTTGTAAAACTCGTCCAGCTTTCGATCGCCTGACTATTTGTACTTGCTTAATAGTATTAAAATTACCTGGAGAACCTTGTTTTTTTTGTAAATAACGTTTTAAAAACTTCGTCATTTCTTCTAAATTACTACTTTCTTGCCAGCGAAATACATCCCAATCAGATTCATTAAATCCTTTCTTTAAACTAATAAATTTACGAAAGTTTTGCTCATCTACTAAAGGTTGTTTTGATAAATCCCAAATATTTTCGACAGAATCTATAATTGCTCGTAAATAAGGACGTTCTGCCCCATTCCAAACATCAGTAAAAGGTGCTGTAATTCCCCCAGTAGTAGAGGAGTAAAGAGCATCTACTAATTCATTATTGTAGGTTAATACTAAACCTTTTGTTGCGGCTATTGCTTGGTCAGATGAGGGATAGGCATTTAATCCTTTATACACTTGACAATCAACTGTAGCGCACATTTCATAATTATCTATAGCAAATCTCCGTAGGTTTCGCAGTGCATAAGTACGGGCAATTATTGCTTGAGCTTCTATGGCTGCCATAGGCGCATCTGCTCCGATTTCGTGGGGTACTACTCCCCTTAAATAGGTTTCTAATGGTACTTGATTTACTAAGGTATAAGTGCCGTAGGCATTGGGTTGTAAAATTAAACTACCACCATAAAGAGTGCCTGGTTTAGGGTTATTTTTATCGGGGTTTCCTTCTTTTATTTCGATAATGTTTTGAGTAGAGGTAATTTTCAGCTGATCGCGATTGTAACGAAATCCATTTAATACCCAATTAGCTTGGGGTTTTTGCTGCAATATTTTGCTATCTATATAAGCTGTTTTATCACCTTGGGCTTGTAAGCTTTGTAATAATAATCTTCGTAGTAATGGGGTTTTATATATATCTCTTTTTGCCCAAACTTGCCAGCGATCGGGATGAGCTATTTCTACTTCTATTCCCTTAGCCCGCCATTTTTCGGCAGTATCTTCTGCACTTTCAAAACTGCGATAGGTTCCTAACACTACTCTTTCTTCTACTATAGGTTTAGCTAAAGGTTTCATATTTATTTCTAGCTTCACACTATCAGTAGTAAGAGTTTTAGTTTTTAAATCTCCCCCAAGAAACTCTAGGGTGATGCGATCGCCTGGAGTGGCTTTTAAGGTTAACTCATCAGTAGGTTTTCCCCCAAATCTTTGTACAATACCAACTGCAAGCTGTTTTTCTGGTAAAGTTTCTGCCCTAGTAATTTCTCCAGTAACTTGCAGTAAACAAGCTACACTAAACCAGCCTAAATATAAACTATATTTTATTAATGGAGTTAATAATACAGAAAGGGGAGATAATTTAACTTGGATTTGCATAGAATTATTCAGGTTTTGTACAATTATATCGCTCCAGGCGATCGAATTTAAATTTAACTTAATTATCCCCTATCATAATTGTTAAATTTCCTTTTAGGTTTACTTATTTTTTAAACTTCTCCCAAAAAATTATGTCCAATCAACCTTCGGATCAGCAGCCTAAACCTCAAAATCTTTACAATTTGCCTCCAGAAAAATATGCACGTTTGCGGGCAGAAGCCAAAGCCCCCTATCGAGGTTTACGGAAATTTGTTTACATTGCCTGTGGGGCCTCTGGTTTTATTGGCGCAATAGTTTTTTTATCCCAAGCTATTGCGGGTCAAGATATCGGCGCAGCTTTACCTAATTTAGCCCTGCAATTAGGAGTCGTCGCCCTAATGGTGTGGCTTTTCCGTATTGATATTTAAAATGGGCATGGGGCATGGGGCATGGG
>CAWUOF010000612.1:0-2799 GCA_963923765.1 uncultured bacterium
TCGCTCCATCCTTTATCCTGTAAAGGTTTTAGCCTTCTTGTTACCCCTACAGGATTTTACTTTAATTATTTCCCTAAAAAAAAACCAGGCAAAGTAGGAATTAACTCTTTGTCTATAAAGATTAATATTTGCATTAAAATAGTAAGTTTAATAAATTTAATGGATTTAGCCCATTTTTACAACTGTCCCAGGCCCAAGCTTAAAAGATGGGCAAAATCAGCAAATAGCTCTATTTCTGCGGCTTCCCACTCCCTAGAGTTAGACTGATGAGCTTCTAGCAGCCCCCAAAACTCGCCTTGAATACAAACAGGTGCTACTAGCGCCGCTCTAACGTTCATCTGCTCATAATGTTGGGATATTGACTCTGATGTTTCATCCTGGAAAATATCCGGTAGTATCATCAGCTTGAAGTTTTGCCAATCTATAATTTTTTCGTAATCAAAACCAGAATTTACTAAAGAATATTTTCCGGTATATTCTTCAAAAAATATACTATCACTAATGCTCCAAGCATCATTTTTATGGTGCAGTAAAACTCGATCGACCTGGAAAAAATCCCGAATTTCTGCCATAAAAACCTCAAAAATTTCCAGCCGAATTTCTGACCCCATTTCTGACAAAGTAAAAGATTGACTTAAACGGCGGGTAATGTCTCGAAATAAACACTCCCTTTGAGTTTGTTTATCTAATAATTCGCTAAATTGTCCTATTTTTTGGCGGGCTTGACTCCCTTGTAACAAACGGCTAACACGCTGGCGCAAAACTGCCCAATGAATCGGCTTAGTAATATAATCTGTTGCACCACATAAAAATGCTCGATCGACTGACTCGGCATCATCTAATACAGTAATCATCAATACTGGCAAATGTTTAGCACTAGGAAAAGTTCGCAATTGACTACAGCAGGTAAAGCCATCCATCACAGGCATCATGGCATCCAGTAACACCATATCTGGAAGTAAATGTTTAAATTCCGCCAAACCTACTTCTCCATTTGTTGCTTCTGCTACTTGATATCCCTCTTCTTCTAAAGCTACACGCAGTAAAGTGCGAAGTGAACGGTCGTCATCTACGACTAAAATTAAAGGAGTCTGGGATGGAAAATTTGTAGTCATAAGTAATCTGGTCAAATTAATTATTTAGTTGCAAATTCCGGTATTGTCCTACTAAAATTAATTTGTAGAGTGCCTCAGATTTTTAACCTTTGATTATATAGTTTAAATATTAAACCTGATGCACCCTACTATAATTCATTTTAGTGCAACCAGAAATTTTTAAATATATAATTTAATAATTATTGGGGCACGACTATTTATTTTTGAGGTTTATAACTGTCTATTCCAGTTGCTGAAGATGCATCTTTAATGCTGATATTACTTGATGGTATTCAGCTTCTGCTGCTGATATAAATTCGTTAGCATTAGCTATATTACCGCTACGACCTAAATTTTCTAATTGTTTGCAAAGATTTGCTAATTTCATAGCCCCCAAATTAGCACTACTAGATCTAAGCGTATGGGCTGAATTTTTCAATTCTTCCCCATCTTTGGCTGTAATTGCTGTTAATATTTTTTGCCATAATTCCGGTGCATCTTCTAAATAATTATTAATAATTTGTTTTAAAATTACCGAAGCTTTTGCACCAGCCATTTTTCGCAATGATTCCAATACTTTTTCATCCAGGGAATCATTATTATGATTAATATTATTACCAAAATTACCAGTAAAATTAATAGGATAATTAGTAAAATTATTATTATAATTACTAATTGATAATTGGGTATGTTCTGGTAATATTAAGTTATTTTTGACAGAAACTGCCTGACAATTATTTAAACTATTTAAAACTCGCAATAATTCTTCTATTTGTAAAGGCTTACTTAGATAATCATCCATACCAGCATTAATACATTTTTGGCGATCGCCAGCCATTGCTAAGGCTGTCATAGCAATAATTTTTGGACGTTGAGACGGTGGATATTTAGTCACAATCATTTGAGTAGCTGTGATTCCATCCATTTCTGGCATTGCTATATCCATTAATATTAAATCATAAGTTTGCTGTTCCAAAGCTGCTAAAACTTCGCAGCCATTGTTTACTACATCGGCTTTATATCCTAAATGTTCTAGGGTTAACATAGCAACTTTTTGATTTACATAGTTATCTTCTGCTAACAAAATCCGCAGGGGCATTTGGGGTAATTCTGGATTGATTTTACAAATTTTGATATCTTCATCTGGAAAGATAACTTCTTCGGCTTTATTACCTACAAAACCAGGAGCAATAATGGTAAAATAAAAAGTAGAACCTGGATTTTTTGGATTTTTTAAGTTATCTGTCTGAAAATTGATATTTTCTCCATAATTAACCATATTACTAGATCTTTTACAATTATCAAAGTGTAATTGCTGAAATTTACTAGGATTAATTTGAAATTCTGCTGGGGGATTTCCGCCAATAACGTTGCTACTTTCTACCCAAATGCGACCGCCCATCATTTCAGATAAGCGATCGCAAATTACTAATCCTAATCCTGTGCCACCATAACGTCGAGTAATCGAAGCATCAATCTGGCTAAAAGGCTTAAATAAACAATTCATTAAATCTGCTGAAATACCTATACCTGTATCTTGCACAGCAAATATAATTTCATAATTTACAGGTATATTTACAGCCTGATTTACAGTCTCATTTATAGCCTTATTTTCAGCTTTATTTACAGCTAGTTGTTGCTGATTAATTAATTCTAATCCAGAGGTTTTATCCTCTAAATTATTCGATGATTCAGAACTAGAAAA
>CAWUOF010000613.1:0-2796 GCA_963923765.1 uncultured bacterium
CCCCCTGCCCTCTTTTCCCCCTGCTCCCCTACCAAAAATATAAGGACACATTTCTGCGTCCTTATCATATTTTTTTTCTTGTATGAAAAATATTAACAACTTAAAAATTAAGATATTGAGCTTCGGCTTCTAGTTGGGTAATTAATTCGTTATCGCCTTTGGCTTTGGCGGCATCCATGCGGCGTTGCCAATTTTTTTGGATGTTATTACGATGGGCTTCTGCGGTTTGTTTTAATACATCTTGACGATTAATGTTCATGGTGGACAGTCCTTTTAAATTATTTGAGGTAGTTTGTTTATTTGCTTATTTTTAAAATAGCATCATTTAGTGAAAAGTGTATCAAAATTTACAGAAAATTTACAAATTAGTTAAAAGCTAGGAAAAATATAGCGTTTTCACTGCAATGGGATAGGGCTAGTGGGCGATCGCTACAAAAAAGACTAAGATTTTTAGCCCAATATCAATAAATGTCCATTATAAATGTCCATTAAATAATAACTGCCGTTAATTTTTCCCATGCTTTGCAAACGGGGAAGTTAGCAGCATTTAAACTCTGATTCTTGATATATTTTTTCAGAACTTCTAGGGGTAGGCACAAGATATAATGCCATAAGCACCATTTCAAAAAATAGGTTTCCAGTAAAAGTTATTGATATATGAGGAAAATTCTTGATGTAGGCTTTGGAATACTACAAACAGTGATTGATGACAAAATTGTAAAAGCTGATGAAATATTTAGTTAAAACCCCATAATTAGAAATTAAAAATTAATTAAATAATTTTTTTACATATTTTTCCGATTAATACTAGAAAAATTGCTCTTTTTTTATTAATTAAATTATTAATTAAATTGGTGTAGATGCAGAAAATATAGAAATTATGGCAACATTAATAATTTTATCTCATAATTTGGGTATGGATGCGATCGCATCGCATTTATTTATGGAAAATTAGCCACAACTAATAAAGCTATAAAAGCTAGGATGCGAATATAGACAAAGATATTTTTTCGACCTATATGTGCAGACTTATTTATTTTATTTATATCTTGATTAAAAATCCCTAAATAACTATAGACTATTTAAATATAAATAGACTTAATCTCGTTTTATTGGTAAAACGAGTTGAAATTATATTAATAGTCTTAAAAAATTAACTTAAACTAGCTCCTTCTTTCGCTTCACTGACATAATTGCCACCTACAAACTGACCCACAACTTGTTGTAAAGTTTTATCTTCAAAAGGTTTAGTTAAATATTCTGTAGCGCCAGCCAAACGACCTTGTACTTTATCAAATAACCCATCTTTAGCAGTTAGCATAATTATGGGTAGCTCCTTAAATTGGGGTAAATTCCGGACAGTGCGACATAATTCTAGGCCATCAATTCCTGGCATAGAAACATCAAGTAATAAAACGGTAATTTGCTCGTGATAAATTAGGGACAAGGCATCTACAGCATTATCCGCTACTAAAACCCGATACTCTTTTTCTAAGGCCCGCTTTACCAGCCCTTGCATAACAGCGCTATCATCCACAGCCAGAATAGTCACTTTCACATTCTCACTGGAAACCATATTTTTCTTTACCGTCCTCTACTATCTATTAATGTATCCTGGACAGAAATGCTTCAATGGCCTTAGTTACAAACCTTAATTTAATGTCCTGGATGGACAGACTGAAACATTTCTGCTGGGGGTAAAAATTTTACCTTATAACTATTTATTGCTAAGATTGCCCAAGATTGGCATTTAATCACTGTCTCTTAATATTTTTTCACGAATTTAGCTGCTTAAATAAATTTAAAGCAGTTATGAACTATTTTCCTTGAATAATTACTGCTAATCTTTGCATTATTTACCCAAAAAAATAAATTATATTGATTAATTAATCCTGCAATACCAGTATCAGGGTAAATTAGCTTGATTCCATAATTTTTATAGGAATTTATTAGATTTTTCAGGTATTTGGACAGAAAATTTTTTCTTGACAAGATACTCTCTTAGTATAAATTATTGCATAAACCGGATATTTTCAAAAATCTGTAAATAAATTAATATTTTTTTAAACATTCTTAAAAAAAAGATAAATAACTCCCTGATATTTAGCGATTGGAAGCGGGAACAGTATAAATAGCACTGGGAAATTTTTCGGATCGGCAGCTTAAAATCAGGGGTCGATAGTTGGCAGGTCACAACCGAGTATCGTGGTGGCATCTGTGCTGGAAAATAAATAATGTTAAAAATATTTACCACAGCACACTTTTAGGATGACTGTACTAGGCAGTAGGAATAAATGAAAAAAACATACCAGGCAAAAATGTATAACTAATTAACCACAAACGATACAAAAGTTTGGATCCTACATAGAAAGGGACATCTAATATGAAAGCACAATTGTCGAGCCAAGAAGTGAACTATTACCAGCCCAAAAAATATATATCATCAGAAAATCTACGGAGAGATACTCTCGATCAATATCAAGTTTTTGATAATGCTTCAGAAGCTACTTTTCAAGCGTTAGTCTACTTGGCGGCAAAAATTTGCCAAACACCTATAGCGACCCTGGGCTTTATCGATGCCGATCGCATTTGGCTAAAAGCAAAAGTTGGCTGGGAAGCAACCGAAGTTAATCGAGATGTAACTGGTTATGCTCAGACGATCGACTGTGATGATATATTAATTATTCCAGATATTAACGCTGATTCTAAATATAACTCTATTCCTTTACTAAATGGCAATACATCTATTCGTTTTTTTGTGGGAGTACCGCTACGAACATCTACTAATATTACCTT
>CAWUOF010000614.1:0-2783 GCA_963923765.1 uncultured bacterium
TTAGTTTATATTATTCACCAATGCCCCTATATTATATATCTGCTATTTAATACTAATTTTATATTTAAAAACTCATAATACCGTAAATTGATATAACAAAAATTAAAATTTAACTACTTATAAAATATTATTTATATTAAAAATATTCCCTTATATGTCATAATAATATATGCCATAATGACCTTTATATTGACGAAAAAATAATTATTATGTTTTCCTTAACTCAAACAACTTCCCGCCAAAGAGAAATTCTGGAAGTAGTTTTCCGCAATGGTTGGGATTATATGCGAGGGTTATTAACAGGTGGACAAGTTGGGGCACCTCAGTTACCGCCCCCGGCTGTATTACGCAATATTTTAGTAGATTTAGGACCGTTTTATATTAAATTAGGACAATTATTAAGTACTCGTCCTGACCTTTTACCAGCAGAATATATTGAAGAATTATCTAGTTTACAATCAGAAGTGCCTGCGGTGGCTTGGGAAGAAGTAGAAGCAATTATTCGTAAACAATTACCACAGCCTTTAGAAGAAACTTTTACTTATATTAATCCTGCACCAGTGGCAGCAGGTTCGATCGCCCAAACTCATAAAGCTACTCTCAAAGATGGTCGTAATGTCGCAGTAAAAGTACAACGTCCAGGAATAGATAGAATAGTAGACCAAGATATTACTTTAATTAAAGGTTTAGCAGAATTAGTTAATCTTACAGGTGTAGACTATGATTTTGTTACTTTAGCTGAAGAATTTTCTAATGCGTTGCGATCAGAATTAGATTTTACCCAAGAAGCCCGTTATTGCGATCGCCTACGTCGTAATTTATCTAATAGTAAATGGTTTGACCCTAAACACTTAGTAATTCCCGAAATTTACTGGGATTTAACTAAAGAAAAATTATTAGTAATGGAATGGTTAAACGGTGTACCAATTTTAGAAGCAGAATTAACAGGTGTTAACCATAATGGCGATATAAAAGTCGAACGACAAATACTAACTACTACTCTATGTCGAGCTTTTTTTCATCAGTTTTATATCGATGGTTTTTTTCATGCAGATCCCCATCCTGGTAATATATTTTATTTAAAAGATGGGCGGATAGCTTTATTAGATTGCGGTATGATTGGGAGAATAGATCCCCGCACTCAGCAAACTTTAACAGAAATGTTATTAGCTATAGTTGATTTAGATGCCCAAAGATGTAGCCAGTTAACTTTACAATTAACAGAATCTGTGCAACCAGTAAATTTAATTAAACTGGAAAATGACTATGCTAAAATGTTGCGAAAATATTATAATTTAAGTTTATCGCAATTAAATTTTGCTCAAGTATTCTATGAATTGTTGCAAACCGCACGTTCTAATAAAATTAGAATGCCCAGTAATTTAGGTTTATATGCCAAAACTATCGCTAATTTAGAAGGAGTAGCCCGCACTTTTAACCCAGATATGAATTTATTAGAGGAAATTAAACCTTTAATGACCGATTTATTCCGGCGTCAACTGTTGGGGGAAGATCCTTTACAAGCATTATTAAGAACCGCGATCGATTTAAAAAATCTGTCTTTGCAGTCACCTCGACAAGTAGAATTATTATTAGAAAGAATAACCTCAGAAACCTTGCAATGGAATATTACCATGCGGGGAATAGATGGGTTAAGGCGTAGTGTGGATGATTCGGCTAATCGTCTTTCTTTTAGTATTATAGTAGGTTCTTTAATTATGGGTGCGGCGATGATTTCTAGTAAAAATCAAAATATTCAGTTTACTTTTTTAAGCAATGCTTTATTTGCAATAGCGAGTTTGTTAGGTTTGTGGTTAATTTGGAGTGTGTTGCGATCGGGAAGATTACGATAATAAATTTTTATCATAGGATATCATGGCGATTACTATACCAAAATATAGCCATAATAAAAAAAGTCCAGCAATATTATAATAATTACCTGCTGCTATGAAATACTATAATCAACATCCTAATGCTTTCTCCATCGCCTATCTAAACGATCTACGCGGAGAAATCCTCGCTTGCCCTTATTTGGCTATTAATAATCTAAATCGTGATTTTGTTGGTACTAAAGGCTTTTCTATAGTGTTTCATCGTGCAGAAATTGGGGAAGTAGAAAAACGGTTTCCTTTTTTTAAACCTTATCTCGATCGGGCATTATTGCCTCATTGTAATGCTTTTTATCTTAACCCTTTGCTACTTAAAGAAGGTTCTCGCGTAGATCCTCATATTGATCGATCTTTGCGATCTTATTGTAAAGCGATCGATCCACCAATGGTAGTAAGTGTACTTTATGTGCAAATACCAGAAAATTTAGAAGGCGGAGAATTAGTATTAAGGAATCATAAACAACAAGTTGGACAAATTAAACCAAAGATTAATACATTAGTATATTTTCAAGGTGATATAACACATTCTGTGAATGCAGTAAAAACTCCTGGAACTCGTTTAAGTTTAGTGTGTGAACAATATAGTTTAACTGATAGTGAATTAACAGAAATTCCAGCTTTTACTATTGAGTCTAGGGTGATGAAAGTCAAAAAGAAATAGTCTAGTAAATATAGATAACTATGAATTATCGAATATTTAAAAACCGGAAAAAGCATAGGCGATCGCCATAAATAATAATAATTTATGTAGGGGCGGATTATACCAGAAATTATGATAAAAAACGATAAGATAAATAAACCTGCCCCTGTCTGATCGAATATTTAAAAACCAGGAAAATCATAATAAGGCGATCGCCATAAATCTGTCTCTTATACACATCTCCGAGCCCACGA
>CAWUOF010000615.1:0-2778 GCA_963923765.1 uncultured bacterium
ATATTGGCACATCTTAAAATATTTTTTTAAAATCGGGAACATATACAGAAAAAATCAATCTTTATTTTTAATGTTTGATTTTGACCAGTTATTTTTGGGAAGTTGGTAATTATTACAACCACTTGTTAATTTTTTATCTCTTTTTACTTAGTTTAATGGAAAATATGCGCTTATGGTGAATTTGCTAATATTAATTAGGAAATGTACCTGAGTAAAAAATATATTTCAAAATAAAAATATCAACCACTAGCAATTTAGACAAAAATATGCTAAGAAGCTAGGATAATAAAATATTGCCATAAATAAAAAGTCTATGATTATTTGCGGTATCTGCGGACAGGAAAATCCATTAGGGGGAAAATATTGTAATAATTGTGGTGGCCTTTTATCGGGTACCACTGGTAATGGCGGGGGTCAAGGAATGTCGGGTATTCCTAATTCTGAGTTAACCCCAGGGACGGTATTGCGCGATCGCTATGTTATTGCACGTTTATTAGGTCGCGGTGGCTTTGGTAGAGTTTATCTAGCAGAAGATATAGAAAAATTTAATGAAAAAGTAATTCTTAAAGAATTTACTCCGGCTGTGCAAGGTACCTATGCTTTACAGCGATCGGAAACTCTGTTTCAACAAGAAGCTGCTATTCTTTATAAACTCCAACATCCCCAAATTCCTAAATTTGGCGGTATATTTCGCAATGATAATCGCCTATTTTTAGTCCAAGAGTTTATCGAAGGATTAACATATTCTCATTTATTAGAACAACGTTTTCCCGCCGCAGATTTCTTTAGCGAAACCGAAATTTTAGAACTATTTCGACAAATTTTACCTGTACTTACTTATCTCCATTCTCAAGATGTTATTCACAGGGATATTTCCCCAGATAATATCATCCGCCGTCAAAAAGATAAGTTACCAGTATTAATAGATTTTGGTGCAGTTAAACAAGTTGCTATTCAAATAGCTACTCAATTATCAAATGTAGATATAGGTAATTCTCCAGGTACTCGTATTGGTAAAGTTGGCTATGCTCCCGATGAGCAACTAGGTAAAGGAATAGTTGCTCCCCATAGTGACTTGTATGCTTTAGCGGCTTGTTCATTATATTTAATGACGGGTAAACAACCTACAGAACTTTGGGATGCCCATACAGCACAATGGATATGGCAAAATGAATTAAATCTTAGCCCTAAATTAACAGAAGCTTTAAATCGAATGTTGGCAAATGCGCCTGGGCAACGTTTCCAGTCAGCCGATGAAGTGCGGCAGTTTTTAGATGAGGAAATAATCAATTTACCGCCAACTAATATTATTAATATACCAAATTCTGGGATACCAAATTCTGGGCTACCAAATTCTGATATACCAAATTCTGGGCTACCAAATTCTGATATACCAAATTCCCAGATGCGAACTTCCTTGAATATACCCCATAAACCTTGGGTATTAATAGCTGGGGTAGGAGCAGCAGCAGTAGCAGCGATCGCGATCGCCTTTATTGTACCTAATTTAAAATCATCTCATACATCAGGAACAGATACCAAAACATCGACACCAACACCAACAAATATTGTCCCTGTTCCCGCTTTAGGTAAACGTACTTTAACTTTAGGAATTCTCGCAATTCCTAGTTTTTCAAAAGAAGATTATCAACGTTTAGCAGATTATCTAAAAACTGAATTAGGAAAAAAAATCAAAAACGATAAAGTTGCCATTACAGTAGATATTGTTGAAACTCAAAATAAAACATCTTTGCTAGAGGCAAAAAATCGTATTGCCGAGAAAAAATGGGATATTGCCTTTACCCTAACTCCTATGCTTTCTGTTGTCGCTAAAGATAATGGTTATAACTTCGCTGCTAGAATGTGGCCCGATCGCCAGCAAGTAGAATCAGTATTATTTGTTCGTGCTGATAGTTCTATTAAAAGTATAGCTGATTTAACTCCAGATAAAACTATTGCTTTAGGACAATTTAGCGATGCCGTTACTTTTTATCAACCTCTCTATGATTTATACGGTAAAACTTTAAAACTAGATATCAAAAATTCTGTTGGTGATATTAGAGATAAAGTAGAATCAGGTAAAGCAGATGTGGGTGCTGGTTATTTAAATTCTGTCCAAAAAAATCCAAAACTACGCATATTAGGTATTAGTCGAGCAATTCCTTTATCGGGAGTATATCTTTCTCCCACTTTGCCTAAAAACGAACAAGATTTAATTAAAGAAGCCCTTTTAAATACAGATCCAGATTTACGCAAGAAAACTAATTATGATCAAGGGCAAGAACCTGATTATAATAACTTTATTGGCATTACTAAAAGAGTAAATGAGATTTTATCCTGTACAGATTTAGATAAAAACCCAGTTAGTCTATATTGTACTGCTAATCAAACAGCAACGCCGCCTACAGGAAATATAATCGAAGGCAAAGTAAATGGCTATACTGTGGGTGAAGATGATAAATATAAGTTAATTTTGCAAAAATCTGGTCAAGGTCAACTATATATGGTGATATTACCTCGCCGTATTTTACATCAAATCCCTAATATAAATTCCGCCCCTGAATTAAATAATAAAATTGTGCAAGTAATAGATGTAAAACCAAAAGAGAAAGTTGAACCTATGGAATTAGAAATTACGGATATCAAGCAAATAAAAATTAAAAATTAGTAGGAAAATTGGGAGTATTAATTTTTTGTCTTTATGGAGATGGATTGCAAAAATTTACCATATATTTTTGCTAATCTGAAATTAAGGGGTTTGCCGAGACAAACAAAAGA
>CAWUOF010000616.1:0-2771 GCA_963923765.1 uncultured bacterium
CACTCCTGGCCCATCTCGTAATAAATCTCCCCCGGGTGCAGGTGGTATATATTCCCCATTTAAACCACGTAGTAAATTAGTTAATTCATCAGTAGTTTGTCTTAATAAATTACGAATTTCTTCCCTAGCTGGAGAATTTAAATTATTATTAGCATCATCGGCAAAATAAGCATCGAGATAAGATTGCATTTCGTCGGAATTTGGCGATTCTCCTAAAATATGTAACCCAGAAGAAAATAAACGTTCTTCTAAAACTTGTAGATATTCGTAAAGATGCACTAAATAACGGTTAAAAACATCAGCACTAAACATCCGCACATTTTCGGGCGTAAAAGTAATGCCTAATTTTTTGGCTTCGGTAAATGGGCAATCTGTTTCTAACCCTGTATCGAGTATTTTTTTACAAATTGCTTCTTTAAGAGCATAATTTTTTTGGGGATCTTCTCGATATTCATTAATTAAATCTCGTAGGTTTATTAATTCTTTATACAAACCAGCACGACCATAAGGTGGTACGTTATGGGAAATTATTACACCATAACCACGTCGTTTTGCTAAAATAGATTCGGAGGGATTATTGGCAGCATATATATATAAATTTGGTAAATCTCCTAAGAGAATATCCGGCCAAGAATAACCTGTATTTCCTAAAGGAGAACCGGGCAACCATTCTACTGTGCCATGCATTCCAAAATGAATTATAGCATCAGTTTGCCAGTCATTTTGTAACCATTTATAAAAAGCTGCATATTGGGGATGGGGTGTTAAATCTCGCTCAAACATTAACCGCATCGGGTCGCCGGAAATCCCTAAAGGTGGTTGTACTCCTATCCAAATATTGCCTAATTGTATGCCGCCTATTTGATATTCTTCACCGTAGGTTTTAATTCCTGTTTCTGTTAAAGATTTCCATTGTTTTTCTATGCGTGTAGTTAGTAAATAACCTAACCATTTTTCTAGGCTTTTGACGTTGACTGTTATGCCTTGTTTGCCTTTGCCTCTGCCGTTTAAATCTTGAGGATTAAAGGTAATAATTTCGTTGTTTTCTTTTCTGGTGATAACTTCATCTGCTGCTTTGACTTGGCGGATTAATTCTTCTCCGTTTTCTGGTATTTCGCCGATGGTGTAACCTTGGGCTTTTAAGGCATGGAGAAGTTTAATTAAGCTTTGGGGAACGTTTAATAAAGCTGCTGTACCTACAGCACCATAGCCAGGGGGGAACCCGTAGAGAATTATGGCGATTTTTCTTTGTGCGGCTGGCATTTGTCGTAGTTTAATCCAATTTTTTATTCTGTTAATTAGGCGTTTGACTCGATCGGGTACTAAATAGATATCTTCTCCGACTAAACCCCCTAAAGGTATTGGATCGATCGCGCCATCTAATTCGGGTAAAGCATATAAAACTACACTTTGTAAACCGCCAATGCCTTTTCGAGTCCAAGAATGAATATCTTGTATTAATAATGGTGCAGCAACAATATAGGGAACGTTTTTTGCTGATAGAATTTTTTTCGCTACTTCTACTTGTCTACCTGCTGCCATTGAGCCTGCCGGACCACCCACTAGGGGAAAGCCTATAGTTGAAACAATGGCATTTACTTCTACTGCTTCTTTTGATAAAGAAGGTGTGTCTATATTACCTGTTTGTCTTTGGCTGGTTTCATAGTTGCTAGTCATCCAATCTCGCACGGCTACATGACCTTCTACACCGTTGATAAATATGGGTAAAGGTGTTAGTCCGTTATTTTCAAAGTAGTTAATCAGTTGGGGAATATAAGGCTGTTTGGTGATAACGTGCTTGCGATAAAGTAAAATACCAACTATAGGATTTTTTTTATGTTCTGGTTTGGTTTGCTGATACCATTCTATGTATTTTTTAGGAGATTCAAAAAAGCCTTGATATTCTGGATGTAATAATCCTATGTTGGGTGTTTCTATAGGGGGAGGTATTTCACCGATTTTTAAACCTAAATATTTTTCTCCTAGTGTTAAAAACATTGAGGTAACGTTATCATTTCCCCCAGCATTCCAGTAACCGTAGATAATTAACCAGTTGCGTAAGTCTTGTACTTTTTGGACGGGTACAAATTTTAATAGTTTTGGGCCGATTTTGAGAAAGCTGATATAGCCTGCGAGTTTATCTTCTTCTTTGCCGTTGCTGAATTTATCTAAAATGAATTTAACTGGTTTTGGCATTCCTTTGGGTTTGTCGCCAATTTTAAATTCTCCTATTTGGGTCAGGCTCATTAATTCTAAAGCTGACTCGAATATTAGGCGAATGGGAATGTTTTTTACTTTTTCTCGTAGCCATAATACTTGGTCGTAATCAAATATTAAACTGGCAAAAAATACATCGGCGTTGGTAAGTGCGGCTGCGATGTTTTCTGGTTCGGTAGTTAGGGAGCGATCGCTAAATACCCGAATATCTAAATCTGGACACCGCAATGTAGCTGCTTGTGCGGCTTGGCGATATAAGTCAGCATTGAAAGATTCAAAACCTGCTATTAAAACTATACGTTTCATGGCCTAACCTCCCTAACTTTCTATATATTTAATTTTAAACAGTATTGGATGCTTTACCATAAACTTAGATCTAATATTTTACAAGTCCCGCTAGTTTTAATAACCCTGATAAAAAGCTAAGAAAATAAAAATTTATATATTTTATTTTTGTGACATAAATGCTAAATGCTTATACATTAATCGTTTAGCTTTTTAATTACCCAAAAAATTTTTTTCTCTTATGAAGATATCTAAACAAAAAGATAAGT
>CAWUOF010000617.1:0-2770 GCA_963923765.1 uncultured bacterium
TTATCCTCTATAAAATGTACCATAATGGGAAAATCTGTTGTTGCGATGCAAGCGCTATAGTTTGTTACTGTTTTACTGAGGCACATTTCGGGCAAACAGTATCTTAACTAGATAAATATCTATAATTTTGTTTCATAGTCCAGGAGGGGCGCTTGCATCGCAACAACGATTATTCAATATCCAAGAAATACACCTGTTTTATCCTCTATAAAATGTACCATAATTTATGAATCTGAGAATAGATACTTTAGCCTATACAAATAATTTACGCGATGTGCATCCTTGGCAAAAGTTTTTATTCGCGATCGCCCTATTTGTTATTACTTTTATTTCCCGTCCTGATGTCCAAATAGCTATCGTAATTTGGTTAGCTATTTGGATTATTTATCATGCTAAAATACCAGCTAATTTATACTTAAAAATCATCACTACTGCCTCTATTTTCTTAATCATTAGTTTACCAGCATTAATTATTAATATTATATCTATCTCTTCCCCAGATTTACTAGCAGATAGTTTAGGTGGAATTATTATCAATAAATGGTATATTTATTTAAGTTATACTGGCTGGCAGCAAGCCTTAGCTATTTTTTGCCGATCTCTTGCTTCTATATCTTGCTTATTTTTTCTCCTTTTAACTATTCCTTTTGCAGAAATATTACAAATATTAAGACAACTAGGCTTACCTGCAATTTTAACAGATTTATTATTGTTAATGTATCGATTTATTTTTATTTTATTAGCAACAGCTAATCAATTATGGTTAGCTAGAGAAGCTCGTAATGGCCATAGTTCTTGGCAATTGACAATGGGCAGTTTAGGAATGCTAATAGTACAGCTTTTACATAATACTTTTCAACGATATCGACAATTTTCTCTGAGTTTAGACTCAAGGGGCTTTAATGGAGAATTTCGATTTTTACAAAATCGTAAATATAAATATCATTTCGGTTATGCAGTGGAAGCAATAGCAGGTTGTATTTTATTATTACAATTAGAATTTTTTGCATAAAATGAATAATAAATTTATTTTAGAATTTCAACAAGTAAGCTATACATATCCCCTCACACAACAGCCAGCATTAGATGGTTTAAATATCCGCTTACCTAGAGGGAAAAAATGTGCTTTATTAGGTCAAAATGGCTGTGGTAAATCAACAATGTTATTATTAGCTGATGGTTTATTGCGATCGTACACAGGAAAAATACTTGTTGCCAATCAACCCATTAACTATAATCGAAAATATCTCCAGGAATTAAGAAAAAAAATTGGTTTAGTTTTTCAAGACCCAGAACAACAATTAGTAGCCCCTACCGTTAATGAAGATATTTCCTATAGCTTATATAATTTAGGTTTACCCGAAACAGAAATTAAACAACGGGTAAAAGCCATCATAACAGATTTTGATTTAGAAAACTTAGCCGAAAAACCTGTACATCATCTCAGTTTAGGACAAAAAAAGCGCGTTGCACTCGCCGGAGTCATGGTATTACAACCAGAATTATTATTACTAGATGAACCCACTGCTTATTTAGATCCATTACAACAACGCAATTTAATCACAGAATTGGAAACAATTCATGCTACTGGTACAACTATATTAATAGCTACTCACGATTTAGATCTAGCTTATGAATGGGCAGATTGGATTTTTGTTATGCATCAAGGTAAACTAATAATTGAAGGTGAAGCCCATGAGGTTTTTTGCCATAAAGAAATTCTGGAAAATTTACATTTAGGTGTACCTTTGTTATGGGATATTTGGCAAGCATTACCTAACTCTCTACGAGAAATTGTCGGCATATCCGCCCCTAGAAATGTTCAGGAATTTCGCCAAAGGTTAGGTTAAAAATTATTAGGTTGGGTTTAAGGATCGTAATTACCAGAAATTCTCAAATATTCCCGAAAAACTGGAGACAATTTAAACATAATTTTATCGGCTTTAATTTTTGTTACTAAATACCGTTGTTGTAAAGATTGTAAACCATTATTAAATTCAACGGATGATAAATTTACACCTTGTCTTAAATTTTCCCTAAAAACAGGTGTTTCTGATTGACTTAATTGTAATAATATCTTTTGTTCTGTAGGTGATAAATTATTAAATATTTCCCTAAAACAAGACTGCATTTTAGCGGTAATATGTACGGTTTTTTCTGCTAAAAACTCATCAATTTGATTATCATAATTTTTCTTAATTAATGTCGCAATTGTTTGTAAATACATCAAATTGCCTTCATATAAATTGATTAAATGTAAACAATTTTTTTCATCTTTTAAACCCACATCATTAAAAATACGAATATCATCTAAACCAGATAATTCTAAACATTTAATCAGATATAATTCCTCATCTAAACATTCCATTTCTGGACATTGTTCTCGACTAATTAAGATAATATTACTTTGATGTTGTGTTTCTGTTATCATAGTAAAAAACTTTTGATAATCCTTGTATTCTGGTTGATATTGTCCAGCAAATTGACCCCTAATAAATATATTCTGCACATCATCAAGAATAATTAAACATCTTTTTTGTTTAAAAATATCAAATAATTGCTTTAATTTATCGTCTAAAATTTCTTTTGTTTCTTGTTGACAAGTTTTTAATAAATTATTAGTTAGTAAATCTAAAGGTTTCGGAAAATTTAAACTTTTCCAAATAATTACTTCAAATTGTTCTAAGTTTAAATCGACAAATCTTTTAACTAAAGCAGTTTTACCTATTCCTGATAATCCTAAGACTGAGATTAAACGGATATTTTGATT
>CAWUOF010000618.1:0-2763 GCA_963923765.1 uncultured bacterium
CAATAACTGCGGCAATATAACGTTTACCATTTGGTAAATCTATCATACCTGCATCAGCTAATATAGAGCCAATATCGCCGGTTTTGTGGGCAATAGTTGCACCTTCACCTAAGCCTTGAGGCAAGAGGGAATTATTAACTGTTTTCCGCATAATAGCTAAAGCTCGATCGCGACTATGGGGAGAAATTAATTTTACTTGATGCAATATTGCCATTATATTTGCTAAATCTCTAGGGCTAGTAGTATTTGTTCCCTCTAAATCTGGTAAAGGATTTTCTATTTTAGTATCATTTAATCCCCATTCACGGAAACGTTGATTTAATGCTTCTGCTCCTCCTAATTTTTCAATTAGCATATTAGTAGCTGTATTATCGCTAATTGTAATCATTTTATTTGCTATTTCTAGGGCTGTATATTCGCTACCAACAGGTTTATATTGCAGATTACCTGAACCTTCTGCAATATGCTCTTTTTTCATTTTTATTAGTTCATCTAGGCGGATTTTTCCGGTATCGACATCTTGAAAAAAGGCAAGTAAAATAGGAATTTTAATTGTACTAGCGGCAGAAAAGGGAGTATTGCCATTTATATCTAAGTAATCTCCCGTATCTACATCTAAAACTAAAATTCCAGGAGTTAAATCAGGATATTGTGTTGATAATTTCTCGATTTCTGTTTTTAACGGTGCAATTTCCTGGGAAAGTTGTAAAATATTTACTAATTTAGCTGGTGTTGTTGCTGGTTGTTCGATAATTTTATTATCAGGGCTTTCTGGTTGAGAAGTATCTGCTGTTTGATGGGTAGCTGGATCCCAAATTGACAGAAGTGTACCAGCGATCGCTCCTAATCCTACGCCTAAAACTATCATTCTAATTACATATATTACCGGATTAGGGCGACCTCTAACTATTCGTTTCCGAGGTACTCCTTTACTTTTATTAACTGTCTGTTTTGGTGCTGATGGCGGGGCGGAGTAATTATTTTTTTCTGTTAAAACTTTTGGCATTTGCAAAGGTGGATTTGTTGGTTTTTCCATCTTTGCCGATCGACTATATGAACGAGATCGACGACTGCTAGACTGGGAACGAGATTGAGAATTAGAGGTTTTTTTGCTAGTAGGCTGAGAAGGTGTAACAGGGGGATTATTTTCGTAGATAGTTTGTGGGGCGTAATAATTATTATCAACAATTTCTTGATAATATTCTTGATAATATTGTTCCGAATATTGTGGTGAATAATATTGTTGAGAGTTATTGTCTAAATAGCGATCGCTAGGATTTTTTTTAGGTAATTTTGGCATAACTGGTTCAAAAGAGCCAGTCGCCCCTAGTTGTTTATTGCTAGAATTAGTAATATTTGATGATATTTCCCAGCTTTCTTGCTGTGGGGTCTGTATAGGCTGTTCGGGAGGTTTTATCCCGTCTTGACGTTTGCGATCGAAATGAGTATTTGTTGCCCCAAGAAAGGGGGAGGTATTTGGTGTTTTCCCAGACTCTGACTGAGATGACACTACTGATAAAAATGATCTGTTAGGAAACCGCCTCGCCACTCCTGACTCCTATATACTTACTGTTGTATTGTGGTTATTTTGTCTGTTTTATCTAACTGCCAAATAGCACCCTTTGATTTATCAGCGATCGAATAGCGATCGAATGGGTACATCTCATAGACAGCAAACAATATTTTAATGGGAGCAAATATTGCGTATTTTTGTGCCTAGTCCATGAGGGGCGCTAAAGCGCAACAACATTTATTTACAGAGATGCACTCGATCGAATTATCAAGCTAAATTTATTTTACTCCTGATTTTCTAATTTATCATTTAACTCGGCTGTTTTTTGATTTTTTTCCTGATTAGATGCGAAATTTAATGCCCATTCTACTTGACTAAAAATTCCTCTTAACATTGTTACTTCTTTGGTAGAAAGTTGCGATCGATTAAACATCAGGCGAAATTTATCCATCCGACTAACTGCTGTATGGGGGTGGAGATAGCCAACTTTAAACAATACTGCTTCCATCTGCTGATAATAACTTTCCATTTCTTGTACTGATGCCGTATCCCCAAGGGAAGGGGGTAAAGGGAAAGATTGGGCGGGAAATAATGTGGGCTGCTGTATCATTTGATACAATTCATAGCAGCAAATAGCTGCTGACTGAGCTAAATTTAGGGATGGATAGGTGGGACTAGAAGGAATCCGCACATATCGCTGGGCATACTTTAAATCTTGATGACTTAATCCATGATCTTCAGGGCCAAACATTAAAGCTGATAAACCGGTATTTTCCAACAGCCAAGGTAATGCAGTCCGAGGATTTTCTAAGGGAATTGTACCGCGTCGATCGCTACCTGTAGTGGCAACAACGCGAGAACAATCCCTCAAGGCTTCATCTAGGCTATTAACTTGCTGTGCTGTTTCTAAAATATCCCATCCATGTACTGCCATCATGCGGGCTTCTTCGCCCAAAACATCACACTGGGGACTTACTAATGCTAACTTAGTTAACCCCATATTTTTCATTACACGGGCAACAGACCCGACATTGAGGGGGCCTAAAGGTCTGACCAAAATTATTTTTATTTTATCTAAGGCAGTTTCAGTCATAATTTTTATAAGTTTTTCCTAAAATATAGCGTTAAATTAACATGGGACGTTTTCGTAGCAAATCTGATTTACCAGAAAAAATATGTCCCGTTTGTCAGCGTCCTTTTACTTGGCGGAAAAAGTGGGCTGATTGCTGGGATGATGTTAAATATTGTTC
>CAWUOF010000619.1:0-2760 GCA_963923765.1 uncultured bacterium
ATTGCCATTCCCCTGCTTACTGCATTAAAATTATTTTTATCAGCAGCAGTCTTTACTAACCTAACCTAAGTTTTATTTAAGCTGAAATGCTTAATCTTAAAAAATCATGTGGAATTAGCCATTTACTTTTATGGCATTGACTTTTATGGCATTAATGGCAATTTACACTCTTTAATCCTATCTAATGATATGGAATGATTATTTGCTCACGCAGCACAGGCAGCTAAATAAAATAAACTATCTACGAAAATAGTACTTAATACTGCTCCGCTAAATGCCCACAAGTGTAGGTAAGGAGTAATTCCACCTCTGGGCGATCGCAAAGGTAAAATTCCAACTATTAGAAGTACTCCTGCTAAAACCACCATCCAGCCTAGTCCCCAAGGTGTCCGCACTAAAGCGATCGCACTTTGAAATATCGGCATGGCTAAAGCTGGTTCTACTTCCATAATTTTACGCCAATGGGGAATTAGTTCCACTATATAAAAATACAAATCAGTTACAGCCGTACCAAACAGGGAACCCAAATAAAACCAACTACCTACTTGCCACCTTCTATGCCATAAACACCAAATTGCAAACGGCAAACCAATAGCCTCAACAGGTAAATGTAGCAAAGGTTCCCAGCGTAGCCATCCCCAATAAATCCCACCTGCTAACCAACTCCAGCTAAAACCTAATAACAAATCTCCCCATATATATTTTGATTTGCTTTTCAGTAAAAAAATACTTAACCATAGCCAGCCTAGTGTACTTATTAAACCTATTTCTGGCATTTGCCGTACTAAGGGCGCTTGAATAAATACGGGTACTGAAACTAAAAATACTGCGGCCCCAAATATCCACCCAACTTTACCTGATTTGACATTTAAATCAGTGGGAATAACGGCCATTTTTGCTGCTGGGACTGAGGACATAGAAGAAGAAGATGAGTAGTACATCAAAGTTTTGTTAATTTTTCTTAATTTAATTTAATTTTCTTAACATACCATATAAATATCCTGGGGGGGGGGATATTTATATAAAATTTTAGCCTATTCAGTGATAAAAAATATCTAGTTAGCCCATGTTTTACCAAGTTTTAACAAATTTTCAAAATTTGGGTCTAAAATATCGTGATTCTTGGACAGGACACATTTTGATAATGGGCTGAAATTTTAAAATTAATTTTTAATAAATTATTTCCCTGGAATTTTTATTAGAAATTTACCAGTATTTATCATTCATTAGTCAGATAAGTAAATAGTTTATATGAGTTTTTGGAATTATTATCTGTAAAGAAAACTTAAATATAGAAAAACCAGCAATACTCATCAATGAAGGTATTATTATTGAAGGTAATCTCCGCAATAAATTAATTAGAATAATTCGTGCGCCTAAAAATAATTAATAATGTGGTAATTGCCCAGCATTACTTTTATGCACAATTTATGGAGGAAAAAGCGATCGCCTTTCTCTAAAATCAAAGAGCGATCGGCTTATGATAAAAATTAAGTACCTCGGCCAATTATCATCGATTTTTGTTCATATTTTGTTCATATTATGTTAATATAGTATGAGTAAATTTTCTGTAATTTCCTTACTGCTGCAATTTCACAAAATTTGTAGAGGAGAAAATATGATTTCAACTAAATTACTAGATCTGGAAAATTCTATTAAAAATTTATCTGCTGAAGAAAAGCTTTGGCTATTGGAAAAAATAGTACAACAAATGAGAGCAATACCTCAACAAGCTAAGGTCATCAATGAAACAGCAGATATTGAGTACAATTCTAAGGTTAAACCGATTTGGGAAATAGCTGTAGAAATCGGAGCAAATATTCCTGATTCTGAATGGGAAAAAGTACCCAAAGATTTGTCAAAAAACTTTGATTTATATCAGGTTTTACCAGAATGAAACGAGTTTTTGCTGACACTGGTTATTGGATTGCTTTACTTAATCCTAAAGACGAATTACATCAAAAAGTGAAATCAATACCTAATCAGATTGGTTCTTTTTATATTTTTACAAGCGAAATGGTTTTAGCAGAACTTTTAAATGATTTTTCTAAACGAGGACAATTTTTTCGTCAAGCTGCTATTGAGTTAATCGAAAGTCTCTATAACCATCCTAATGTAACAATAATTCAGCAAACTAGCAGTCAATTTCAAAACGGATTATTATTGTATAAACAAAGACTAGATAAAGAATGGAGTATAACTGATTGTGTTTCTTTTAAGATAATGGAAGAATATGGTATTACAGAAGCTCTTGCCTACGATAAACATTTTGAGCAAGTAGGTTTTATTGCTTTATTAAGAGATTGATTATTAGGTATTCGCGATCGCCTTTGGAGTTATTATCAAAAGCAATTCCTAACAAATAGTTATAATGTAAGCTTTTATAGCCAATAAAATAGTGATCGCCTTTCTTTAAAATCAAAGAGCGATCGGCGAGAGTTGAGAAACCGGGTTTCTGAATACCATTAAAGGCATCAAAAACTAAAAGCGTCTTACTGATGGCGTTGGCGGATGCCTGTGCAATATTAACATCTTGAGATTTGAGCAATTTTAACAGAGATTGCACATTATAGCCCCTCATCATTGTAGCAAGTAAGTCCACTGCTTCTTGAGAACTGATCAGAGGGATTTTGATTTCGCATTTTGCGACTGCGGTGAGAAATCCGACTATAATATAGGTGACTTCGTCAACTTTGGGGGGATTCTGTCTCTGAGCAACATCAAGGTTTCTGCTTCTCCTTGGGGGGTTTTTGCAGTAAT
>CAWUOF010000620.1:0-2754 GCA_963923765.1 uncultured bacterium
TTTTGCCTAACACTATTCCCGGTAAAAACGGAGCCGATCGCTTAACCAATGACCAATGACCTCTTGACCAGTGATCTTAAAAGCAGACAATCTCAACCAAAAAAATTAAAATAAAAAATTAGTAGATATATAAAATTAGGAATCAGAATTTGTGCAGAAAGGAGCGCTGATCGAATTTCGATTGCACAGAGAAAGGCGTCTCGCTGTGGCAGAACGTCCAGAAGGCAAAAAGAAATGGGTGGTGATCGATGAAAAAGGCCAATCCCACATTATAGATCCTGGCCAGATTATCTATGAAGTTACTGGTCAAACTTATAAATATACAGACATTGCCAACTTTCTCAAAGAAGTGCAACTCTATTTAGACCCTTCTAGTTTAGAAATAGCTTGGGAATTGCTAGTAGAAGAAGGCAAAGGAGTCGACCCAGAAGGAATGGCAATGTTGCTTTTTTCCGAAGCTAATCAGTTTCAATGTTATGCGGCTCATAGTTTATTGTTTGAAGATAAACTATATTTTAAACAAAAGGGCGATAAATACGAACCTCGCTCTATAGCTCAAGTAGCAGAAATCAAACACCAACAAGAAGTAGAAAAACAAAAACAACAGGAATTAGAAGGATTTCTAAGTAGAGTCAAGGAACGCAAAACAGGTGTAGAGGTAAAATGGCAAATTAGCGATCGCCCTCGCCTAGAATCATTAGAAAGATTAGCCACCTTTGGAGAAGAAGCTAACGGACGTGCTGCCGCTCAAGAAACCTTAGCTGCTCTAGGATACGGAGAAACATCTCAAGCCGCTTTTCAGCTTTTGGTAGATTTAAAAATATGGAATTCCCACGAAAACCTATTTCTGCGGCGCAGTCAAATACCTATCAATTTCTCTAATAAGGTTTTAGAAGTGGCACAGCAATGTTTATCATCTCCTCCCATAGATCCTGATAGCCAAAACCGTATCGATTTAACAAATCTTAAGGTTTATACCATCGATGATGAAAGTACTCAAGAAATCGACGATGGTTTAAGCTTAGAATACTTGGCTGATGGGCGACAAAAATTGTGGGTACATATCGCCGATCCGACTCGCTTACTCGCACCAGGTGATGATTTAGATTTAGAAGCTAGAAAACGCACCACTACCCTGTATATGCCAACAGGAATGGTGCCAATGTTTCCCCCAGAATTAGCTACAGGGCCAATGAGTTTGGTACAGGGGCAAATTTGCTGCGCCCTAAGTTTTGCAATAATTTTAGATGAAACAGGAGCAGTAACAGAATATAGTATCTATCCCAGTTTCATAAAACCAACCTATCGTCTTACCTATGAAGATGTAGATGAAATGTTGGAATTGGGAGTACAAGCAGAACCGGAAATAGAAGCGATCGCTAAATGGGCAGAATGTAGATTAGCATGGCGTCAGTCGCAAGGTGCGATCGGCATTTCTATGCCAGAAGCAGTCATTAAAGTAATCGGAGATGATATCACTATCAAACTACTAGAAGACTCGCGATCGCGTCAACTTGTAGCCGAAATGATGATACTCACCGGAGAAGTAGCCGCCCGTTATGGACAAGCCCATAACATCCCCCTGCCCTTCCGTACCCAACCTCAACCAGAATTACCTCCCGAAGAAGAATTAATGATCTTACCAGCAGGGCCAGTTCGTTCCGCCGCCATGCGTCGCTGTATGCCCCGCTCAGAAACCAGTATTACCCCCGCTCGTCATGCCAGCTTAGGCTTAGATACTTACCTGCAAGTAACATCCCCCATTCGCCGCTATACCGACTTACTAGCACATTTTCAAATCAAAGCTCACCTGCGCGGTGATCAACTCCCCTTCACCGCCGATGAAATGAAAGAAGTAATGTTAGGCGTTACCAGCACTGCTCAAGAAGCATCCTTAGTAGAAAGACAAACTAACCGCTATTGGGGCTTAGAATATCTACGTCGCAACACCGCCGAAGTCTGGCAAGCTCTCATGCTACGCTGGCTCAGAGAAGATGAAAATCTTGGGTTAATTCTTTTAGAAGAATTAGGTTTAGAATTAGCCATGCGCTTCCAGCGAAGTATTGAACTTGGAGACAGACTTAATGTTAAAGTCAGTTATGCTGACCCTCGCCAAGATAGAATCGAATTTAGAGAAATGATAGAAGCAGCCCAATCAGCAGCTATGTAAACACTCAATCAATGGCAAATCTTCAAAATCAAGCTATTTGAGTTCCCAGGCTGCTGCCTGGGAATTTATTTATACTAGGCCAGAAAGCTAAAAATTTAATTAAAACCAATCACATATCATAAAAAATCCAAAATGTCAAGGTATAAATAATAGCAATTTTCCATTTATCTGATCTACTAAAAACCTCTCAGCACTTCTGACTCTAAAATGTAAGTCATATTGCAACCATAGAGGGGTGGCACAATGTTTCGTAGAATTTGGCAATGGATAGTTAGGATGTGGCGACGCTTATTTAGATTGGACCAAAACCAATCTATCTCTGGTTCGTCAGGAACAGATAAAGCTGTAGCAAACCTTCCAGCCCTAACATCAACAGATTATGAATATCTTTTTACCCAACTTCTTGAAGGTATATATCGAGGCAGAGATGAAGCTTGGGCTATAAAATTTTTACAAGATTTGCAAAATCGCATCACTCCGCAGCAATGGGTAGAATGGTTAAACGGTTTTGGTGAAAGGCTACTCGCTTCTCCTACACCCAATAATGAACTAGCATCCCGAATGGTGAAACTAGGGGAATATAT
>CAWUOF010000621.1:0-2748 GCA_963923765.1 uncultured bacterium
TTATATATTTCTCCATTAAAAATAATCCAGTAGTGATCGTCCGCCGCAGACATAGGTTGATGACCGGCAGGAGAGAGATCTAAAATAGAAAGACGAGTATGGATAAGTCCTGCTTGTTTTTCCGGGGAAATATAAATGCCTTGGTCATCTGGGCCGCGATGCTGCAAGGCGTCTTGCATTTTCCGGCTCAAAATTTCTATAGGTAATTCACAAGTAGTTAAAATTCCAGCAATTCCGCACATTTTATAATTTATCCAATGGTAAAGTTTCGGCGGCAAAGAACTGATATAAATATTCAGTTAAAGTTTGTTGAAACCTGTGAAAACCATAAATTTCGATGACTTTTTGCCGCAGATTTTCTGGCCGGTAGATAATAGGATGAGGATAAGTGCCTTGCAAGATTTGAATGAGATTTTGGGCAATTTCATTCACATCATCTGGGTTAACTAATGCTCCTAACTCGCCATGACAAAGAGCATCAATAGCACCGTCTTGATTTCCTCCCAAGGTAGGTTTACCGCAGGCTAAAGCTTCTAGGTAAACGATACCAAAACCCTCTTTTTTGCTAGGCATAGCGAAAACATCACAGAGGTTGTAATAATCGTTTAATTGTTCATCGGGTATAAAACCCGCTAAAGTAACACAATCTTGTAAATTCAATTCAGTAATTAACTGCTCAATGCGATGTCTATCATTTCCTTTGCCTATAATAATATAATGTACATTTGGTATTGCTTGACGGATTTGTGGGAGGGCATTAAGAATTTGATCGTATCCTTTATATCGCTCTAGGGAGTCAAGTCGCGCCACTGTCAGAATGATCGGTTGTTGAGGTTTTAAATGATATCTTTGTAGTAAATAATCTGGTTTGGGAGCGATTTTAAAGTGATTTGGTTCAAAGGTACAGGGTAATAGGGAAATTTTGGCTGGATTGAGATTTTGTTCTTTTAAAAGTCGATCGCGGGTGTAAGTGCTGATAGCAAGAATTCGATCGGCATAGTGCAAAGCTTTTTGTAAAGAAGGTCGATTAATTTCCCAAGCTTCAATACCATAAGCCATTGTCCAATAGGGGATGCCGGTGAGACGTTTTAGCCAGTAGGCGACGGGTGTAAAATTGATATGACCAGCGATGATTAAGTTAGGCCGGTGCCATATTCCATGCACTAAAATTTTAGCAGCGAAGGCTAAAGTTGTTAAAGATGTCGGCAACTTACTAGAAAACTTACTAGAAAAGTGAAACCGCATATTGGGAAAATCATTACAATCTGATGAGGAACCCAATTCACCCTTTAAAAATACTTCATAATTAATACCTTTTTTTCCAGATGCTAATACTTTTAATACTGATTTTAAGTAGACCTGAATGCCACCTTTCAGCGAGAAAAGGCTGGGATTCCAAAAATGAATAGACTTCTGATTATTTAACATGGTATTTGACGGTTATTTCTCTTGTTTTCAGAACTTTTTAAAATAGGTTTAGGAGTTCTTAAAATAAACAGCAAGCATATAATTATTGGGAAAACAGCATAATATTCAAACAATATGATAGTAAATGAGCAGAGTAATAAATACATTAAAAATACAAATTTGTGGCTGATATCAAAAAACTTAGATGGCATAAAATATGAGCCGGAAAAAGGAGTTTTCCAGATGCAGTAAATAACTTGTATGGCTAAATAAACTCCCAGAATACCAAACTGAGATAATAAAGCAGCCCATGTAGAATCAGCCAAGAAGAAATCACCGCCTCCACCGCCAACAATGGCAGTATTTTTCTGTAAAGTCTGAAGAATATTAGAGCCAAAGCTGATATAACGACCAAACAGTAATGAAAGCGGTTCTGTTTGATTAATGTAGTTAATAAAAATTTCCAGCCTTCCTCCAGATATAGAGGAGTTGACTGCACGAACACTCACCTGATTGATTTGCTCTAGTAGAAAGAAAGTTGTGAGCAAAAATAAAGGAAAACCAATAACTTTTATCACCAAACTATCTTTGAGGATTTTGTAGGAACGACTCAATTTATGATAAAGCTTTTCTGCTACAATCAAACCTATAATTAATAAGGCAGTTCGAGAATCAGTTAGATAAATAGTGATAACCAATAAACCAACTATAAAATATCGCCATCTATGCCAAGGCAAAAGAGACAAATTGCAATAAAAACATAAAGCCAGAAACAGCCCCATTGAATTAGGTTCAGTAAAAGTTCCAACAGAGCGAACATAACCTGAACTAAACCAGCCTACACCGTTTAATGTTACGGCCATTGAACGCTGTAAAAAAGCATAAATTATTTGCACAATGGCTAGAATATTAACGCCTTCTAAAACCCAGCGTAGATAGAATGGGTTAAGGTGCCGGTGGCAAAAAACAAACAGGGAAATAACAATAATAATTGGTCGGAGAGAAAAAAAGATTAGTGAAATATTAAGATCGCTGGCAATACTACGGGCAATAGCTATTCCCAGAAGACAAAGCCAGAGCATATAAGAGATTGCCAAAAGATTATTTTTCCGCAATTCTCGATCAGGATTGGTGGGGCGGAAAAAAAAACTAGCTATTAATAAAAGAAAGGAAAATTCGTCTTTTAAAAGTCTCACAGGAGTTGGCACTATTGAGATATAACTTTGCAGTTTGTAGTATTCAGGATGCCAATTGCCGTTGAGAGCATATTGCGTTACCTGCCAATAGGTAAGGACAGAAGAAGCAACAATTAAGAAGAGCAATAGGTGCAAGAATATGGAG
>CAWUOF010000622.1:0-2732 GCA_963923765.1 uncultured bacterium
TTGGTAAAGATACACCTTAAAATTTAATAATTAACATAAAAATTTATTTCTATATATTGTTCTAGCCATGACCCATAAAAATATTAATGCAACCAATCCTAGTGGAGAAACAAACAATCAATTATCCTTATTAGAAGCGAAAGAACTTACTCGCCGTTTCGGAGGGCTAATAGCAGTAAATCAAGTATCTTTCACAGTAAAAAAACATGAAATATTTGGATTGATTGGCCCTAATGGAGCCGGAAAAACAACACTTTTTAATTTAATGACAGGACTACTACAGCCTTCTAGTGGAGAAACGCTATATGAAGGCGAAAATATTTCTCAACTTCGTCCCCATGAAATAGCTGCTAAAGGTATTGCTAGAACTTTTCAAAATATTCGTTTATTCGGTGAACTTTCTGCTTTAGAAAATATTGTAATTGCTCGTCATATTCATATAAAAAATAACATATTTAATGGAGTTTTAGCATTACCAAAAGCAAATATTGAAGAAAAAAATAATCGGCAAAAAGCTTTAGAATTACTCCAATTAGTAGGATTAAGCGATCGTGCCCAAGAAAAAGCTAAAAATTTTCCCTACGGCGATCAACGAAGACTAGAGATAGCTAGGGCTTTAGCATTAGAACCGCAAATTTTACTCCTTGACGAGCCAGCAGCAGGAATGAATCCTAGTGAAAAACATCTATTAAGTGACTTTATTAAACAAGTACGTGATACATTTAATCTAACTATAATTATTATAGAACATCATGTGCCTTTAGTGATGGGATTATGCGATCGTATCGCGGTTTTAGATTTTGGACAACTAATAGCTTTAGGGAAACCCGCTATAGTTAGAAATGACCCCGCCGTAATAGAAGCATATTTAGGAGATGAATAAAAAATAATAATGTTTAAATTTCTTATCTGGATAATAAAATAAATTTAATAAAATCAATTCTTGCTATAAAAATAGATAATATATTTTGAAAAAAAGGTAAAAATGCAAATTTATCAAAACCTAATTTTAGAAATTAAAAATTTATACGTCAACTATGGCGGAATAGAAGCATTGCAAAATATTAATTTAATTATAGATAGTGGTGAAGTAGTTACTTTAATAGGAGCAAATGGAGCCGGTAAAAGTACTACTTTGCGGGCTATTTCTAAAATTATTAATCCCCGAAAAGGACAAATTATATATAATGGTAGAGATATTACTAAACGTCTTCCCCATGAAATAGTGAGATTGGGAATTGCTCATAGTCCAGAAGGAAGAAGAGTATTAAGTAAACAAACAGTTATAGATAATTTAGAATTAGGTGCCTATACGCGGTCGAATCATATCCAAATCAAAGAAGATATAGAATATCAATTTAATATCTTTCCCCGTTTAGCAGAACGCCGTCATCAACTAGCAGGAACTCTAAGCGGCGGGGAACAGCAAATGTTGGCTATTGCCCGCGCTTTAATGAGTCGCCCGCAACTTTTGCTATTAGATGAGCCTAGCTTAGGACTTGCCCCTGCGATCGTGCGGGAAATTTTCTCAATTATTGAAAATTTGCGTAAAACAGGGGTAACTATTCTGCTAGTAGAACAAAATGCCAATTTAGCTTTACAAATAGCCGATCGAGGTTACGTTTTGGAAGCAGGTAGTATTACATTAACAGCCCCAGCATCTCAATTACTAACCGATGAACGGGTTAAGCAAGCTTATTTGGGATAATATTTTTAGCTTTTTTCCCAAAATTAATTGATTAGTTTCATACTTATATCTAGCCAGGTAGAGCGAGTTATCGGTGCACTGGTAGAAATATAGTCCACTCCAGTTTCAGCTACAGCCCGAATTGTTTCCAAAGTAATATTACCTGATGCTTCAATTTTAATGCGGTTATTGTATTGGCGAATTAATTGGACAGCTTCCCGCATTTTTTCCAGGGGCATATTATCCAACATAATAATATCAGAACCATTTTGAAGGGCGGCTTCGACTTGAGCGAGAGTTTCTGTTTCTACTTCAATAGTGAGAGGATAAGGCATTTGGGAGCGAATTCGGGCGATCGCCTTTTCTATACCCCCAGCCGCAGCAATATGATTATCCTTAATCATCACCGCATCATCTAGCCCCATACGATGATTTTTAGCTCCACCAACTACAGTAGCGTATTTTTCTAATAATCTGAGTCCTGGAGTAGTTTTGCGGGTATCCACCAACTGGGCCGGGAGATCAGCAATTTTTTCTACATATTTACGAGTAAAGGTAGCAATACCACTTAAACGCATAACTAAATTTAGAGAAACCCGTTCACCCATAAGCAGGGCATCTAACGGGCCTTCAATTTCTGCAATTACTTGGCCTTGATCGCAGACTTTTCCTTCTGGGGCTTTAGACATAAAATTTATTTTTTCATCCAAAAGCCGAAAAATTCTTTTAGCTACTGGTAAGCCCGCAACAACACCAGATTCTTTAGCTATCCACTTAGCTTGTCCCAGGGGTATTACATCTTCAAATATACTACTCGTAGTGCGATCGCCCCGACCAATATCTTCCAGTAACCACTTATGCAGAATGGGATCTAAAACGACCCAAGCAGGTAAAAAAGTAGTAAGACTCACAAAAATTTTTTCCTTATTTTTTGTATTTCCTGAACCTAAAATACCGCAAATGCTTACCAGGAAATAATTACAATATTTTAAAATTTTTTCCAAAAAAGTATTGACAAGTCAGGGAAGACTTGCTAGATTAGTAA
>CAWUOF010000623.1:0-2729 GCA_963923765.1 uncultured bacterium
GCTTATTAAGTGGTTTAATAACACGCTTAGGTATTGGTGCAATTATCGGCGCTGTGGGTAGTTGGCTATTAGGAATTTTTTTAAAACGCGCTCAATTTTTATCAGAAGAATTAAAAAGTTTAGTAGTATTAGCCGGAGTTTGGGGATTATTTGGTTTAGCACAATCTATTCGCAGTGAAGCTGGACTAATGGCGACAGTAATAGCAGGTATAGTATTGCGATCGTCTTCTTTACCAGAAGAACGTTTATTACGACAATTCAAAGAAAAATTAACAATTTTAGCAGTTTCAGTTTTATTTATTTTACTATCAGCAGATTTATCGATCGCCAGTGTTATCGCTTTAGGCTGGGGTAGCGTTTACACTGTTTTTGCTCTAATGTTTTTAGTCCGCCCCATCAATGTAGCTATCTGTACTTGGAATAGCACATTAAATTGGCGACAAAAGTTATTTTTATCTTGGATAGCACCCAGAGGTATAGTTTCCGCTTCCGTAGCTTCTTTATTTTCCATTTTACTTACCCAACAAAAAATTACTGGTGGAGATTCCATTAAAGCCCTAGTTTTTCTAACAATTATTTTAACTGTATTTATTCAGGGACCAACAGCTAAATTAGTAGCTAATTGGCTACAAATTACTTCGCCTCAAGCTACAGGAGCAGTAATAATTGGTAGTAATCCTTTAAGTAGATTAATTGCTCGCCTATTCCAAGAAAGAGGAGAATCAGTAGTTTTAATTGATACCGATGCCGAAGCTTGTCGCCTAGCTGAAGAAGAAAATTTAAAATTTTTTATCAGTAGTGCTTTAGATGTAGGAGTACTTAAAGAAGCTGGATTAGCATCAGCAGGTACTTTTATCGCTATGACCAGTAATGGAGAAGTAAATTTAGTGTTAGCTAAAAAAGCTGTAGAAGAATTTAAACCTCCACGAGTTTTAGCTATATTTCCTCGAGATCCACAGGTGAATGTAAGTAATAATAATAAAAATAAAATTCATCAGCCTTTTATTCCCCAAATAGATTTAAAACAATGGAATCAATATTTAAATGATGGAGCGATAAAATTAGGAGAAACTGTTATTAAAGATGCTGGATTTGAATTTCAAGAAATCCATTTACAAGCCTTAATTCGTTCAGGAGAATTAGTGCCATTATTAATTGAAAGAGACGAACACTTACAAGTAATTCCTGCTACAGAAGAATGGGAACCAGGCGATAAAATTATATATTTACTCCATGACCCTAAACCACAATTATTAAAGCGTTTATCTGGTAGTAGTCAATCTCGCTTAACTGTAGAAAAATTACCAGCAGTAGAAAAAGTTCCTATACCTGTCGATGTTTTAGACTCTTCTTTAGTAGAAGAGAAAAAACCAGTATCTTTTAACAATAACCAAGATAATAAAACATTAATTTAGAGATTGGTAAATCAAAAATAGTGCATCTTAATATTTAAAAATATTAGATGTAGCCAATTAATGAATTACTGCTGGTGTAATTAAAATCGATGGAATTATGTAAATAATTTAGTATCTCTATATAATATTAGTTAATAATATTAGGTGAATTATCTGGCTGCTTTAAAGGTATGTTTATAAAGGTGTGATAATTGGAGAAAGTAATAGGACAATGATGGACAATTTACATAATAATGAAAATAGACAACCTCGGCGAATATTAGTAACAGGAGGTGCGGGTTTTATTGGGTCAAATTTTGTCTTGCATTGGTGCGATCGCTACCCAGACGATCGCATGATAGTATTAGATGCCCTGACTTATGCAGGAAATAAAGATAATTTAGCTCGGGTGGCAGATAAAAATAATTTTCGGTTTGTACAGGGTAATATTTGCGATCGCGATTTAGTAGATAAAATCCTACAAGAAGAGGCGATCGATACTATTGCCCATTTTGCTGCCGAATCCCATGTCGATCGCTCAATTATTGGGCCTGGTGCTTTTATTCAAACTAACGTTGTTGGTACTTTTACCCTACTAGAAGCATACCGACAATATCGACAAAATACATCTAATCAAAAAGGCATATTTTTGCACGTTTCCACTGATGAAGTTTATGGTAGTCTAAACCCCGAAGATCCAGCTTTCAGCGAAACTACTCCCTATCAGCCCAACAGTCCCTATTCTGCTTCCAAAGCAGGCAGTGATCATTTAGCCCGTGCCTATTATCATACTTATAAAGTGCCGACAATTATCACTAATTGTTCTAATAATTACGGTCCTTATCATTTCCCCGAAAAATTAATTCCTCTCATGTGCATTAATATGCTATTAGGTAAATCCTTACCTGTTTATGGTGACGGTCAAAATGTGCGGGATTGGTTATATGTTTTAGATCATTGTCGTGCTTTAGATACAGTAATTCATCACGGTAAACCCGGAGAAACTTATAATATTGGTGGCAATAATGAGGTAAAAAATCTTGATTTAGTCCGAATGTTATGTAAATTAATGGATGAGTTGGGAAAAGATTTACCGGTGTATCCTTGCGAAAAATTAATTACTTTTGTTAAAGATAGACCCGGACACGATCGCCGTTATGCCATTGACGCTACTAAAATTAAAACTGAATTAGGATGGCAACCTTCTGTAACTGTGGAAGAAGGTTTACGGCAGACAGTACAATGGTATTTAGATAATCGCAATTGGTGGGAACCTTTACTTTCCCCAGAGTATCAAGCATATTATCGAAAAGTTTACGCTTCTTAAAAAAAGAA
>CAWUOF010000624.1:0-2723 GCA_963923765.1 uncultured bacterium
ATGATATCAACAAATAACCATCATAAACCCGCCCCCACACCACAGATCAATTGACGTTGCATAGATGCAGAATTGGCGGTTGAAATGATTGAGGATTCGTTTCAAATTGGGTGAAATCATCCCATAAGCAACGCCTTAACTATACTATTTCTTTACACCAGACAAACAATTATCACAATGTCCACAATACCAAGATGTCGGTTTATCAGTAAAACCAAAAGCTTGTAATAAAAACTTCCAGCGACATTGGCGAGTTTTTAGATACTTATCCATAGCTTGAATAGCAGTAGATTGTGTTATAATCTCATGGGGTTTTGATGATTTAATCACATATTCAAAAGGCCCTTGCCATTCTAGTTGCCCCATACTATGTAATAAAGATAAAGCTATTTTTCCCTCTGGAAAATTTTTAGCTATATCTTCTACTGTACCCTGACGAGGTAATTTTTTAGCCAGTTGTTGTGCTGTTTGATATTGTTTTTCTAATTTGTTTAGAAAAAATTTCTTTCTTTGTTTATCTTCTGGATATAAATATCCTGTGGGTTCGGCAATTAAAGTTAAGGCTTCAGCTATTTTACCATCTCTACCACCTCTGCCTATTTCTTGGATATATTCAGATAGTAATAAAGGCGCGTGGTAATGTATTACCCAACGTACATCAGGCTTATTTATACCTATACCAAAAGCACTGGTACAAATGACAAATTTTAAGTTTCCATTTAACCAATTTTTTTCTATTTCTCGGCGATCGCCAGGGCTTAAGCCTGAATGATAAGGGGCTGTTGCATAACCTAATTCTGCTAAAAAATTCGCTAATTCTTGACTATCTTTTCTCGTCCGAACATAAATTAATCCTGTCTGTTTATTTCTCGCTTCGATAAATTTAATTAGTTGTTTTTGTCGTCCTCTAGGAGTCCAAATAGTTTGTAATTTTAAATGTAAATTAGGACGATAGGGACTAATAATAAAACGTTCTGGCTGTTGCAATTGTAAAACATCTTGAATAATGTTTTGAGTTTGAGGATCTGCTGTAGCGGTGAAAGCTGCTATGGGAATTTTCTGATGATTTGGTTTATATTTTAGTAGATGCGATCGCACTTCTCCTAAGCGACGATAAGCAGGGCGAAAATTATCACCCCACTGTACTAAACAATGGGCTTCATCTAACATCAAACCATTAATTTTTATCTGGGGTTGACATAACCTTTCCCACAGGGTTTTACTCAATAGAGTTTCTGGGGAAACATACAATAATTTTAAGCGATTTTGTTGCAAATATTGTAAAGTTTGTGTTTTTTTATTACTCGGTAATTCGCTATGTAATAAACCTGCTGGTAGTTGACGCTGCTGCAATTCTTGTACTTGATTTTCCATCAGCGCCACTAAAGGAGAAATCACTAAAGTTAAACCATCTTGTAATAAAGCTGGGAGTTGAAAACATATTGATTTTCCTCCGCCTGTAGGCATCACAATTAAAGCATCTTGTTGGGTTAATAAACAGTGAATTATTTCACCTTGAGGCTGGCGAAAATCATCATATCCCCAAAATTTTTTAAATGCGGCGCGAATTTTGGGAAAAGATAGAAGGTTTTTAGGATTGTTCATTATTGAGATTTACCATAGCATAAGCAGTGCGATCGATTATCGGCGGTTTAAACTGTATCAGTCGATTATTTTCCCAACGATAATATTTAGATTTAATCCCTATTGGTGGGTTTTTACCATAAACTTCTGTAATATTTTCCGGTGGATTAACTATTAATAATCGACTATTAAGTTTATATTTTATTCCTACTTCTGACATAATTCCAGGGGTATAAACGGCACCTGTTTTAGCATCTACAATGGCGCTATTTTGACAAGAAGTACCACACCCCCAAGTTACGATCGTATAATGTCCGGCAAAATTCGGCCCTTTTTGCATCCCATCTTGCAAAATACCGCGAAATTTCGCAGCATTAGGGTTACTATTTAAGTTTATCGGGGCTGGTTTACCTTTGTAAATTTGTGTAACAGGATATTTCTCAAACTGCACTCTCACCTGAGCAATATTTTTAGCTGGTAAAGTTGTTAGCATCCCACTTAAAGGGAATATAACTAAAAATGACCAAAAAATTTTCATGGTTCTAGCCTCCTTTGGTTATTATAATATATCCCAGTTAAAATCTCTAAATCTGGGTTTTAAAAAATCTCTGGTTAAGTTATTATCATAATATTCTCAACATACCGACCAACTCAGTAAGTAAAAAATTATGGAATTAGAAATTATCGCCCATCGCGGTTTTTCTAGTATAGCACCGGAAAACACCCTAGCTGCTTTTAATGCGGCACTCCAACATCATGCTAATTCGATCGAATTTGATGTGCAACTATCTGCCGATGGTGTACCAGTGATTTTCCATGATGCTAAATTTGATAGAATTTTAGGTATTAATGATAAACTGCGAGAAAAGACTTTAGCAGAATTAAAAACTATAGATGTTGGTTCCTGGTTTAGTGAAGAATTTAGGGGGGAGACCATACCTACTTTAGAGGAAACTTTAACACTTATTAAAGATATTAAAAACTATATTTATTTTGATGTTAAGCCCTATTATGATTGGTCAGAATCAGAAATAGATAATTTCCTCCAAATTATCAATAAACAAGGAATAAAACATAAATGCGTAATTACATCTTTTAATGATAAATTTATTGAACAAGTTCGCAATCAATCTCAGGAT
>CAWUOF010000625.1:0-2716 GCA_963923765.1 uncultured bacterium
TAAGTTAAATCATTTAATATTCCCGACATAAGTTATTTTGACATAAAGCTACAATTTTTAAATTACCATCAGATAGATCATAGACGAAAATTTTGTTATATCTCGTTTATTAATTAAAGCCAGAATAAACCAAGTATCAAAAAAATGTCAACTCGCGCTGTTTAAACTAACATTTGTAAGGAAAAAAACGGTTTAATAAACTCCTCCTTATCCTCTACACTAATATAGATACATTAATTCAATTACAAACCGTTTGAAATGATCTAAAAAATGCTGCTTATTCACCACATAATTAGTAAGAAATAATAACCCGGTTTTCTCTTAAAAATCTTTGGTTATAAACCTAGAAATTTATACAGAAACCCGGTTATTATTGATTTTTTCTTCTTGTTTTCTGTTAGTTAGTTAAATTCTGAGTATAGGAGGAACTATTTACATTAATTTCAAAAAATTGTCGCATTTCTGTGCCATTAGCACCACAATCATCACCTGTTTTAGTTAAGCTAAACTGATTGGTAGGATGGACACAAAAATTTTGGTTAGTGTTACCTTCCCAAACCCAACTGTCACCTCGATCGCTTCCATACAGATAATAAGCACCCGGTTCTAATTTTCCGTCAATAACTACTTCACATCCTTGTGGTTTTATTTCATACCAGCCTTCCGAAAACCATTTATCCTTACCCACGCCATAACCTACAGCTATATAAGCTGTTTTAGAGGATTTGTTACAGACTTTTAACTCTGCTTTGGCCGAATCAGCAAAAACTAGATGAGAACCTACAGTAGCTATAGTTGCAGCTAAACCCAATAACAATTGTGATTTTACCATTTTGGTTTCCTGAATCTGATAAATGATAACTTTTATCCAGATGATAAATGTCAACCTAGTTAAAATTTTATGGTTAACATTTTAATCATTATATCTGATTATACATGAAATTTCTGATATGTATAAACTTTGCTAAATTTTTAAATTCCTAAAATTGGTCTGATTTTTATCTAATTAAAAATTTAATAAAATTACTAGATTACTATTTAGTTTTTAAAAAAAATTTAAACAATTTATAAAAATTTGTCTTAATAATAGATACTACGCTATAATACAAAAAACTGTGTAACCCAACAGCCAGAGCCTACATACTTAGTACGAAAAAGTACTGATACCTAAGTTATCAGGTGCAAAGTTAAGTGGGTGCATACCAGGAGGTCAGCTTAAAAGTAGCTATCCTGAAAAGAGTGTGTAATAACTCACGGTCGGAGTGCCTTTTCTCACGAAAAAAGCGCAATGGCAACTTGTACGCAGGTATTTATATTATGATACATACATCATATTTTAAGTTAATATAATTTGCTTTTCAAAAAGCTGTTATTGTTGGCTATTTTCCCCTATTTTTTCATATAAACAAACTTAATAAATATGAATGATTCCCGTTTAATTAAGATTAGTAAATATCTCAGTTATCATCTGCGGCATCATCCCGAAGAAATCGGGTTACAAGTAGCACTAGGGGGATGGGTAACTGTTGAAGAACTTTTAAAAGCTTGTCAAAGCTATTCTTTTCCTATTGATTTTAAGGAATTAAAAGAAGTAGTCGATCGCAATGATAAAAAACGGTTTTCCTTTGATGATACAGGTAGTTTAATTCGTGCAAACCAAGGACATAGTATAGAAATTGATTTACAATTAAAATCAGCCATTCCCCCAGATATTTTATATCATGGTACGGGACAAAGAGCGATCGCAGCAATCATGGCAGAGGGGCTATGCAAAATGTCGCGGCATCATGTTCATTTATCCACCGACATAGCAACAGCATACAAAGTAGGCAAACGTCACGGTAGCCCCATAGTATTTGCCATAAATGCCGCAGTAATGCATAATAACGGTTATACTTTTTACTGTTCTGATAATGGGGTTTGGCTAGTCGATCGGGTATCGCCAGAATATCTATCAATAGTTTCCCCATCATTACCAAAGCAAAATTAACTGCAACTATGGCATCAGGATATTTTGGAGAAGAAGATAAATCTTTTGGTAACAATGGCAACAATAACCAACAAAACCGAGGTTTACTAGGTGCAGGTTGGCGACCATTACACCGAGAATTAGAATTAGGATATTTATGGCATATTCTATCTAACGATACTTGGGAATTAACCAAAAAAACTTTAGATGTCACCAGCGACATAGCTAATGTTTTAGGAAGAAAAGAATATGCATGGTGGGCAAATATATTAAACGTTTTTTCGGAAACAAATCGATATAATTTCGATGAATTTTGGAATTATATCACCCCCGAACCAATTAGCCCAGATTATCGATATAAAGATATTCTTAGCACTCCTACACCTATAGTACAATTAGTTAGCCGTGATAGTATCCCCATAGATTACGTTTTTAATCGCCTGCAAGAAATAACAGTTTTAAAAATTCTCACATTATTAGGTCGTCCTAGTACCATTATTCAATATTATTTAGAACGTTATTTTTATTATCCAGTAGAACGTTTTGTAAACTGGGAACGCCTAGAAATTATCGGTTCTGTTTTTGCCTATTGGCCTCACGAAGATATCTGGTTACAAATAGATAGATACGACAGGGGAAGACGACAATATACTATCCTTGCTAAAGACTTAGCACCCCTAATTAACAAAGCTACCTATAACCTAGCCGTTATTCTCAGTGGCTATAAAAGTCGTGTCGGACAAATTA
>CAWUOF010000626.1:0-2709 GCA_963923765.1 uncultured bacterium
AGTTAGAAGCGATTAACATTTGTGGTTGAATGAAACCACTAATTTCTAAACTTTCCCGTAAAGCCCCTGCTAATAGTGGTTGTCCTGTATTATCCACTGGTTCATCCTCTAATTTAAAATCATCCGGTAAACTTTCCCAGGTAATTACTAATTTTGGAGATGATTTAGTTTCACTCAATAGGGTTGCCATAAAGACTACCTGCACTTGATTTGTTTTTATTCTATCATTGTTTATAGTTAATATATATAGAGTTTAGTAATTTTTGATGAGAAAATTTTAGAATATATTTGTATAAACATAATAATATTTTATTGATGTAAATATCAGCAATTTTTGATTAATATTGCACCTATAAAGCTGTTTTATCATAATTGTAGATAAAATCAGTCGTATTGATAGGGAAAGCTTGATTAATAAAAATGCTCAGAAACCGGGTTTTTCAAAACAACCCGGTTTTTTTTCAGTTGTTTGATTAATTATGGACTAGGCTGGATAAATACACCCAAACCATTATGAACACGGGCGGCTGTATTAGCGGGACGGTTAATAATTTGACCACCTAAATATAAAGCAGTGGAACTACCACCATCAAAATTAAGGGCGTCAACGGCACCGAGTTGTTTAATAATACCTGCAACTTCCGCAAATGTGGGGGCGGCTCCATCAGGGCGATTATGGATAGCAGCAATGATAATATTACCTTGAGCGGTTCTACCTATTACACTACGAACGGCGGTTTGTTGAATATAGGCGTTACTAAATCCTTCGGCTTTGGGGTCTAAAACAATTTGACCTTTTTGTAATAAAATCGGACCTGCGGCTAAAATCTGAGGATAGCGATTAAAATCGGCGGGAATAGTAACACTTTCAATGTTAACTGAAGTACCGACTTTAAGCATATCTGCCGCATTTTTAAAAGAACGCAGTACTAAAATATATCCATTATTAGGAATGGGAAATTGAGTTTTTCCGACTTCGTTTCCTGGTGGTTGATTAGTAACTGGTGGGTTAGTAACTGGTGGGTTAGTAACTGGTGGGTTAGTAACTGGTGGGTTAGTAACTTGTTGATTAGTAACTTGATTATTTTGAACTGTAACTATAATTTCGTTATTACTTAAGGGAGTGTAATTTTTTCCCCATACAGGAGTATAACGAGCTATTCCGGCTTGTATGTAGCCACTATTTAGAGAAAGTATAGGTTGTGGTTTTGCTGTGGGAGTTGTTAGGGTTTCTTGAAGTGCGAGATGCCCAAAAATAAATTCTCCTTGGTTATTCCAGGCGATCGCGCCTCGATTAAGAATAGGACTAGATAACCATACACCATCCCGACGAATTGCTCCTAAAGGTTGTTGAGTATTGCGATTAAAAAATCCCCCATTAATAGCGGCTGCTGTACCCGCTTGATATGCCATATTAAATAGAGAACCAGAGCCAGTTAAATCAGTGGGATTATTAGTAATAGGTTTAAAGGTAATTCCTTTTTGTTTAGGATTTATTTCTAACCAAACTGCGGCGAATTTATCTTTACCTAATGTTATATATTCTTGTCGCCATTGTACACCCGGTGCCCAAAGAATATTTAAGGGTATGATATGGTCGGGGCGAATATCAATTACTAATCGATTAGGATTATCTAGGGTGATTACTTGGGGACGCCAACCTGGGGGAATTCTGAGGCGAATATTAGTTTGAGATTTAATATTATTAGATTTAATATTTTCAACGGTAAGCGATCGCAGTGGAGGTACTGGGGGTTCTGGTGTAGGAATAGGGTTTTTAGTGGTAGTAGGGGGAGATATAGGCTTAGATATTTCTTTAATTAGAGGGATGGTAGATTGATTTTGCCAAGTTTTAATTACTGCTGCATCTGCTGTAGCATCAAGGGTGATACTCCATTCATCGCTTTTGATTTCATTAGGTTTTTGGGTGGGTTTTGATTCATCATCGGCTGTAGTTTCTCCTGATGTAGGTTTTTGATTAGGATTTCCTGGGGAAGAGTTTGTATTTGGTTTGGGGGTATTTGGTATTGGTAAGGGTGGTTTTGGAGGTGTATATTGTCCTATATAATTAACTTGCCAGGGAGTAGGGCGATCGATATCTACGACAATTATATTACCCCATGATTGTTCACCAAGTCGAATATTTTGGATTTTGGCAAGGGGGGAAGATATGACTAATGTATTATTATTAACTTGAATTTGAAAATTTGCTAATTTAGCAAAATCAGTAATATCTAAATATCTATACTGGCTAGTTATTTTAGTATTTAAATCATTAGCAATATCAAACCATTCTACAGGGGCAATTTTTGGGTTATCAGAATTTAATAAATCTAAACCGATCGCCTGCATTAAACCAATATCACTAATACCTGTACGAATAATATTATTTTTTTCTGACCATCGCATCCAATCTGCAAAAATAATACGACCATTAACAGAAATTCGATCGCCCTTTTGGGGGATTTTGCTAATGGCGGCAATTTGAGGAGAGTTTGGTATAGTTTGAGATGGTATATCGGAGGCGATCGCGTTTGATTTTAATTCTAAACTTGCAATAATAACAGGTAAAATAGCTATAGTTTGTAACCAACTGTGATGGAACATTTTATGTAACATTTTTTGATTCCTTTAGCTAATTTTGCTAGAAAAAGTTTAATTATTTAAACTGTCCCTACATATTGAATCATATTTTTATGATTATGGCAA
>CAWUOF010000627.1:0-2709 GCA_963923765.1 uncultured bacterium
TTTTAAGCTGTAATTATATAGATTAAATATTTGGTCTGACGCACCCTACAATTTACAGTTAGTGTTATCTTTACGGAATTTTTCCCGCTTAGATGAATCACAAAAGAAAGCTGTAGATATCCATGAAGGTATAGATAGCACACTTTTAATTTTACAACATCGTTTAAAAGCTAAGGTAAATAATTCTAGTATTGAAATAGTGAAACACTATGGGAATTTACCCTTGGTAGAATGCTATGCTGCTCAATTAAATCAAGTATTTATGAATATTATTAGTAATGCCATAGATGCTTTAGAGGAATATAACGAGAAGCGATCGCCAGAGGAAATAAAAGCTAAACCTTGTCAAATTAAAATTTGTACTGAGGTGATAGGAAAAGCAGAATGTAATATAGATAAAAAGCATTTATCTACAGCCGCAATTTTAATTAAAATTATAGACAATGGGCCAGGAATGTCGGCAGCAGTGCGATCGCAAATTTTTAATCCCTTTTTTACTACCAAGCCCGTAGGTAAAGGTACAGGGTTAGGTTTATCTATTAGTTATCAGATAGTAACAGAAAAACATCACGGGATTTTAGAGTGTATTTCTCAACCGGGACAAGGTACGGAATTTTGGATACAAATACCTATTGATCGGTCTTAAATTCCATAATTATTCCATAAAAATTTGTAACATTACCAGGGGCGGGTTTATTAATATTATCGGTTTTATGATAAAATTAATTCCATAACTCGTCCCTACAGAAAATCCTTAAAAATAATAGATTTATTGACAAAATATTAATAATTAAGTTTTCTAAATTTCAAGAATTTATGACATTTTCTCAGCCCAGTAAATCTCAAAAATATAGAAAATTTAATAGAAAATAGAATATTAAAATAAAGATTTAGAGAAGACTATAATTTAAACTTAATATTTTCTTTGGAGTTATTCCTAGTAACTGCACCTATAATTTACAAACAAAAAAACTTTTCAACAGCAAAAAAAATTATGGGAAAACCAACAGGCTTTATTGAATTTGTGCGGGAATTACCCTTAGAAGTAGCACCCCTCGATCGCCTGCGGAATTGGGACGAATTCCATTTAGAGATGGCAGAAGATAAACTGCGTACCCAAGGCGCACGCTGTATGGACTGCGGCATCCCATTCTGTCATACAGGCAACTTAATTAGTGGCATGGCAAGTGGTTGTCCAATTAATAATTTAATACCCGAATGGAATGATTTAGTTTATCGCGGTTTGTGGAAAGAAGCCCTCGATCGCCTCCATAAAACTAATAACTTCCCAGAATTTACCGGTCGTGTTTGTCCAGCCCCCTGTGAAGGAGCCTGTGTACTAGGCATAAATAACCCCCCAGTTACCATTAAAAATATTGAATATTCAATTATTGAAAAAGGGTGGGATGAAGGCTGGATCGAAGCCGAACCCCCCGCAAAACGCACAGGAAAAAAAGTCGCAGTTATTGGTTCTGGCCCTGCGGGACTATGTGCGGCGGCTCAATTAAATAAAGCCGGTCATTTAGTAACAGTATTTGAAAGAGCCGATCGCCCTGGTGGACTTCTCATGTATGGTATCCCCAACATGAAATTAGATAAAGAAAAAGTAGTTTTACGCCGTTTAGAAATATTAGAAAAAGAAGGCGTAAAATTTATCTGTAATACCGAAGTAGGTAAAGACTTACCAGCCGAGAATTTACTTAAAGAATTTGATGCCACAATTATCTGCACTGGTGCAACAAAGCCTCGAGATCTGCCCATTGAAGGTCGGCAATTAAAAGGCATACATTTTGCTATGGAATTTCTCAGTGCTAACACCAAAGCTATTTTAGATAAACAGGAAAATAGTAATTTTATCTCTGCCCAAGGTAAAGATGTCGTTATTATCGGCGGTGGTGATACTGGTACTGACTGTGTAGGTACTTCCCTGCGTCATGGTTGTAATAGTGTTATCCAAGTAGAAATTCTACCAAAACCTCCCTTAGAACGTGCTGCTAATAACCCTTGGCCAGAATGGCCGAAAGTTTATAAAATGGATTATGGCCAAGAAGAAGCGGCGGCTAAATATGGTGCAGATCCTCGTGTTTATCTCAGAACCGCTACAAAATTTGAAGGTGATGAAAACGGCAATGTTAAAGCTGTTCATACTGTGGAAGTAGAATGGGAAAAAAACGAAAAAGGGCAGTTTATTCCTAAACATATTCCAGGTACAGAAAAAGTGATACCTACTCAGTTAGTTTTACTAGCTATGGGATTTTTAGGGCCTGAGCAACCTTTATTAGATGCTTTAGGAGTCGATCGCGATGCTCGTAGTAATGTTAAAGCTGAATATGGTCAATATTCTACCAGTATTCCAGGGGTTTTTGCCGCAGGTGACTGTCGTCGCGGTCAAAGTTTAGTAGTTTGGGCTTTTAATGAAGGTCGCGGTGCAGCCCGTGAATGCGATCGCTATCTCATGGGTAGTACTGAATTACCTTAATTCACCATTAATTTAATTTCACATTGGGGATTTTTTGGATGATAGTTATTAACAGATATTTTGATAACATTCTTAATAATATAAATTCAAATCATCCCCAAAAAAACCCGTTGTTGCGCTGTCTTCGCTAAAATGGGATATGAATAAAAAAAGTTATGAGAAATAATACCTTCACATGATAAAAACCCGTTGTTGCGCTGTCTTCGCTAAAATGGGATATAAAAAAAGTT
>CAWUOF010000628.1:0-2707 GCA_963923765.1 uncultured bacterium
ACCTTGAGAAATCGGAATTTGTTCCGAAGTATGGGTTAGGGCAGTACGAATGTGGGCTGGCATATCATCTGGCCCTTCTGTATTGTGGAAATAATGTGCATTTTCCGGAACTAATTTTGCTAAAAAGTTTTCTAAATCTCTCAACACATCCGGATCTGCATTTTCTTGAATTAACAAACTAGCAGATGTATGGCGAAGAAAAATATTACATAAACCTGTTTCTATTTTCGATTCTGCTACTATTGCTTGCACTTTAGAAGTGATTTTACACAAAGATTTACCGACAGTTTGAATTTTTAGTAATTGTTGATAGTGACTCATATCTATTTTTTCCAAATAACGATAAATCAATAACTAATTTAAACCGATTTAATTACAACATATTTCAGGTTTATTAAGTACCTAACACCAAAAATAATATTATTTTAAATATTATTTTATAACTGATTCGTGTTTTTTGCTGTATATATTTCGGTTTATTTATATTAGCTATTTTTGAAAAAATCCACAATAGCACTAGCTATTTCTTCCGTACCATTTTTATCTACTGTTTCTGATGTACGCGGAGGTTGTAAAGATTGATGGAGAAAATCCCAGTTACCTGTAAAAAACTCTGTAGGTGTTAGGATTTGATGATAATAATAATCTTGCAAAGCTGTTAGTAGTAAAGGAGATTCGGCAAAACCTTCTCGCGATATAGAAATCAGGGGAACACCTACCCGCAAAGCTTCTGAATATGTACTGTAACCTGGTTTAGAAATTATCCTACCACATAGCGGCATAAAATCGATCGGACGGTATTTATGATTAGTAATTGGAATTAAATTAGGTAAATCTGGCGCTTGTCGATCGAAAGTAATAAATTTCCAATCAGGAAATAAGGCTAAATTGTGATAAGGAATAGCTTCTAATCCTAAGCCACCAAAAGTAAGCAAAATAGTTTTATCTTGGGGAGTATTAATATTAAAAATATCCCGAAGTTCTGCTAAATCAAAATGTGGTAAACCGCCAGTTAAACCTACATCATTAATAACGGGAAAAGCTGGCATAGGTTCATAGAATGGTAAGCGAAATAATCGATCGCACTTATTAAAACATTCTCCTATCCAATCAGCAACTTCTATAAAATCACCGCCCCAATCTCGATAAATAAAATCCCAGCCAAAATTACTCATCATCCAACAAGGAATTCCCGCCGCTTTAGCGATCGGTGCAGCTAAAGGTGGAATATCTGCTAACATTAAATTAACTTTATTTTGCTTAATAAAATTAACTTCCCCGGCAATAATCGAATTTTGCTGTTTGCGAATTTCCCGTAATTTTTCCAAAGTAGCATTTTTATCCATATTTAAGCTATCAGCTTGTATTACCCCTACATCAAAAGCGCGGGGACGGTGAATAAAATCTCCTGGTATATATGATTCTAACAACCAACGGGGCGCAGTAGTCACTAAAATTAGTAATATATCTGGATTTAGTTGTTGAATAGCCGCAGCGACGGAAGAAGCCCGTACAGCATGACCAAATCCATGATTAGTAATGGCGATATATAATGCTGGTCGAGACATTTTAAGTTATTGGTTTGGTGACAAGTATTTATTTTAAACGCAAAGGAGTACAAAGGTTAACGCTAAGGTACGCAAAGAGTCGTTAAATTTTTATTAAATTCCTTATTAAAAATTTGCGTTTCTAAATATAATTCTCAGTAAATTTTTTAATGTTATCAACTAATGCATCTATTTCCGATTCTAAGGTAAAATAGTGTACGCAAGCCCTTACACATTCAGGGTTATAAATCGTGCGTACCATAATATTTTCCGTTTCTAAAAATTGAACTAATTTATTATGGTTTTGCTGGGTTAATTGGAAAGAAACTAATCCGGATTCTGGTGGAGATGTTCGCAGGCATTTTACCTGATTAAGTTCAGATAAACGCTGCCAGAGATATTTACTTAAATGGCAGATTTTTTGATAGCGATCGCCTACTGTTCCCCATTGTTTATGGTAGTTTATTGCTGTACGTAATCCTGCTAATAAAGGATAAGCTGAAGTGGCTATTTCAAATTTTCTACCATCAGGTTTCCAGCCAATAGGATTTCCAGATGTATCTGTATTAATTCCTCGCCATCCTATAAAGGTAGGCTGTAAAGTTTCTAAAGCTTTCGGATTTATATAAACTCCGCCTAATCCTTCCGGTCCACACCACCATTTATGACCGGTAAAGGCATAAAAATCTATATCTATTTCTGTTAAATTTAATGGTAAAACACCCACAGATTGGGCAGCATCTACTAGGATTTGTATCTTGGGGGAATAATTACGGCAAGCTTGTATTATTTCTGCTAAGGGTAATAATTCACCAGTATTCCAAAGAATATGACTAAGAACAACTAAACGGGTATTTGGTTGTAATTTTTCAGTAATGGCAGCTAGGCGATCGCCTGCATTTAAAATTGGTAATAATTTACAGGTAGAAATCTCGATTTTCCAGCGTCGTTGTAATTCTTGTACACTGGCAATTATGCCGGGATGTTCACAATCAGTAATTAATAGATGTTCTCCTGGTTGCCAGTTTATTCCCCAGAGGGGAATATTACAGCCAACACTAACAGCTTCAGTTAGGGTAACTGTGGCTGGAGTAACGCCTAATTCACTGGCGATCGCCTGTTTTGTTTGATTTTGTTCTTCTATTATCCAACTATTGGTT
>CAWUOF010000629.1:0-2704 GCA_963923765.1 uncultured bacterium
TAGGTATTCGCTAAAGTTGTAATATAATCCCGAGGATCTTTTAATGGTGCTGCGGCTGTTGAAGTGCGATTTTCTGATGGTGTGGTTGGATTCATTATGTAACCCAAGATGGGATATTTACCTGGGTTACTTGGTGCTGGGCATAGGCTAGTTGCTACCCGTAGGAAATTTTTTTCTTCTGTTGCATTGGTTGGAGCATTTCCACCAGTAGTAAGACCAAAATATTTATTGCCAGCAAAATCACAGCCTAAGTCGATAGGCGTTCCATTTTTATATGTTACTCCACCATATATAAAATCAGAAGATAACTTACTTGGTGTATATTGGTAAGTACCAGTTGTTATCGGTGCGGCACCAAATTTTCGATCGCGTGCTACTTGTTCTTTTAGAGCGATAAGTCGTGCTTTTGGTTGTAAAGTAGATGACAACTTAGCTATATAATCTTCAGGTTTTGACCCTGCTGGTAAACCTGTGTCAGCCCCTTGTCCTAAATCTTGTTGCAGTCCAGTATTAATACTGGTGATGTCAGCTTGGTTTGTTACATTTGTATAATCGTAATTTAGAAGATAGTTAATGTTGTAAGCCAACATTCCTAAAGTACAAGCGGCGGTATCCACATAGGATTTATCAGCAATACTGAGATTTGGATAATTAGATAATCCTAAAGTTGAATCATCTATAACTCGTCGTAGGTTAGAAAAATCTCCCCATTTAGTAATTTCCGGATAGGGATGCATAATACCTCCTGCCGTTTCTTGTGTAGGCGGGAAAGCACCTCCTGTTTTGGCTGAGGCTTTATAATCTCCGGCAAAACGGGCTAAATTTGTGAGAGCATTTTTCCAGTTATTATCAGAATAATATGTATTCGGTGGTGGGCTAAATTCCAAGCCATTCGTGCCCAAGCCATTGAAAAAGTCAGTCATTATGGGGGAAGAATAACCTGTAATTATGCCTGGAACATCATCAAAAGTTGCACTATTTTGTAAGGTTTTATAAGTTCCTGGATGAACTGTACTCGCCAAACACGCTATGGGGAAACTTCCTGCACCATTGGGGTTACTGAAATGATAAATAGCTGTACCCTGTACCGCCGCCAAGTTATCTTTTAATGTCCGTCTTTGTAATGCTTCAGCTGCTCTTCCTGTGGTTAAATTAGCAGCCGTTAGACTTGTTTCCGCATCTAAGGTATTACCTAATTCTAAACGCTGTCCAACTATTACTCTTAATCCTTCGCGCCATGCCCTTCTTTCCCAATAACCATCTAAACCTAGATCTTGGGGATTTTGACTAACTCCGGCTGTTACAGGATCAAGAGTAGTAAATTTATTCTGAATTGTACTATTGCTGAAATTTTTGATATAATCACCATTTTTGACACCTAAAAAACTTAGGCTATAGCTATCAGTACCTCCATAAACAGGTTTAGGTCCAAAGCGATCATCGGCTCGATAGGTGTCGTCAACAAAGGGTTTGGTCGCGGTTTTATTGTAAATTCGCTGATTAATAACAAAAGGTCTAGTATCCCAAGGATTAGGCTGAATTGTATCTCTAAATACAGGTGTCGGGTTGGTTAAATCTAACCCTTGAGTAACTCTATATTGAGATTTATCTTCAGTAAATAGCAGAATTGGATCTAAAGAAATATCACTAGGTAGAAAACCTTTGCTATCATCAACTGAATCTGTACCATTGGTCAAATATCTTTGGAGATTTGCATCGTTAGTTTCATCAATTCGAGATGTTCCCCCTATCATGTGATATTTGGTTGTATCTTTGTACTGATTATCTCTGATATTTCCTGAGATAACTTGCCCTTGGAAATAAGAAGGATTAGCTTCTGTACCATTATTGATGATATTAACTGTTATTTCAGAGGCTTCTTTATTATATAAGCAGGAATTGGGAGCGCTGATTAAATACCCTGTAACATTACCAGATGACATTAAACTGCCATCGGTATGCATGGCTCCATTCCAGCGAAATGGTGCCCCTGGGTGTATTTCTAAGTCGTTGCGGAACCAAGCACCCCATTTGTTGCCTCGATCGGATTTTCTATCCTGTTGTACTTCTAAGGTACTAACTGGTCCATCATTTTTATCTGAGATAGCAATAGCATCTATTTGAAAGTTTTTGCGGAGAATAGCTGTATTACTTGGATCATTAAACCAGCCTTTTTCTATGGGTGCAACAGAACTACCAAGGTTACAAGCTGGGTTAATATTAGCTACGAAAAAAGGACCGTTACGAACTTGAGGAATTATGCGTTGTATAGCATTATTTACTATACCTTTAGCTCTAGTTTTTATATCGGTCAATTTATTTTGACGTTTTAAAATATCCTCACTAGTCCAAGTTGGATCAGTTCCTTCTCCTTGGTTTGGTGCATCCCAAATTATACTATAGGCAATGGTAACATCTGGTTTGCCATTGTTATCTGCATCATCAAAAGGCTTACTGGGATCTGTTGTAAGATAAAAATACCAAGCGTTATCTGGTTTACCATCTCCATTTATATCTATTCTTATTTCGTTTGGCAGTGTATAGTTATCTGGTATAGTTTGCCCTGTTTTTGGATCTTTTAGAGTATTGCCTTGATCGTCAATATTAAGCATGACTGTAGTTAGACGATCTTCTGATGGTACGCCACTTATACCACCGCCACCCTGGGTAAACATATATTCTAGTTTAGCTTTTGCCCTGTCTA
>CAWUOF010000630.1:0-2696 GCA_963923765.1 uncultured bacterium
CTCGGAGATGTGTATAAGAGACAGGTTTTTATGCAGGTTGGTAGTATGGTTAAGGATTTGAGTTATGGGTAGGAGTTGTTTTTGTTAGTTACTGAATTAAAATGCATACAATCAATTATAAAAATGATCTATTTTTTTCACTATTTTCCTATTTTTGGCTGATGGCTAGGAATTATACATATTTATTAAATTAACTAGGTTTGCTCTTGTGTATTGTAAACTAATGAAGTGTATTAACAAGTAAAAACTATGATATCTATTTCCAGAAAAAGTGTAGGGCAATTATTAGTAATTTTATTAACCTTGGTAATGGCGATCGGGTTGAATAGTTGTAAATTAAATCAATTAAAAACCGTAGCTGCTCAAAAACCAGAGTTAGTTTTTGCTTCTTTAAGTGCCCCTGCTACCTTTAACTATCCTTTAAATCAATCCGCTTATAGTGTTTTTGGGTTTATTTATGAAGGCTTGTTAAATGAAAATGGATTAACAGGGGAATTAGAACCTGCTTTAGCAGAATCTTGGCAAATTTCTCCGGATACAAAGCGAATAACTTTTACATTGCGATCGGATTTAAAATGGTCAGATGGTGAGCCACTTACTGCCGATGATATAATTTTTACATATAATGAAATTTACTTTAATGAAAAAATTGCTACTGGTATTAGAGATATTTTGCGAATTGGCACAAAAGGACTATTACCAACGGTTAAGAAAATAGACGATCGCCGCGTAGAATTTAGTACCCCAGAACCTTTTGTACCTTTTTTAAGATACATGGGAGGAATTACAATTTTACCAGCCCATGCTTTACGAGATTTAGTGCGAAAAACAGATGATAAAGGGAAACCTTTATTTCTGTCAGCTTGGGGAACTGGAACTAATCCCAAGGAGATTATCAGTAATGCCTATTACAGAATGGTAAGTTATATTCCTTCCCAACGAGTTATTTTTGAACGTAATCCTTATTACTGGCGTAAGGATGCAGAGGGCAATCAATTACCATATATTGAACGAGTGGTATTGCAAATTATTGAAAATACAGATACTCAATTGTTGGCATTTCGTACAGGAGAATTAGATAATTTAGAAGTAGCACCCGAAGCATTTCAATTACTGAAGCGGGAAGAAAATAGAGGTAAATTTAAAATTTATGAAGGGGGAGTAGATACAGGTGTAACTTTTATAGCATTTAATTTAAATAAAGCCCGTAATGAAAAGGGAATTCCTTTAGTAGAGCCGATAAAATCAAAGTGGTTTAATAATGTAGCATTTCGGCAGGCGATCGCCTATGCTTTAGACCGAGAAACAATGAAAACAAATGTATTTCGCGGTTTAGGGGAATTACAAAATTCGCCAATTTATGTAAAAAGCCCTTATTATCTGTCACCAGAAGAAGGATTAAAAGTTTATAATTATGACCTGGAAAAAGCGAAGCAATTGCTATTAAAAGCCGGGTTTAAATATAACCCAGAGGGAGAATTATTAGATGGGGATGGAAATCGCGTGGTATTTACGCTTTTATGCAATGCAGAAAGAAAAGCTAGAATTGACATGGCGACACAAATTCAAAGGGATTTAGCTAAGATTGGCATTAAAGTTGATTTGCAGGTAATGAGTTTTAATTCTTATGTGAGTAAGTTAAGAAATACAAAAGATTGGGATTGTTATATAGGAGGATTTGGTGGCAGCGGAGTAGAACCTCATGGTAGTTTTAATATTTGGTCTACTGGTGGTACTTTACACACTTTTAATCAAGGTCCTTTACCAGAAGAACCGCCTTTAAATGGTTGGGAAATTACTGATTGGGAAAAGGAAATCGATCGCCTTTTTATTGCAGCTTCTCAAGAATTCGATGAAAAAAAACGTAAAGCGATTTATGGCAAATTCCAACAGATAGCCCAGGAACAATTACCGTTTATTCATTTGATAAATAAGTTAAGTTTAGAAGGAGTGCGCGATCGAGTCCAAAATGTGAAATATTCTGCCCTGGGTGGTGCATTTTGGAATATTTACGAAATGAAAGTAGCAGAATGATATACATTATCGGTAAATAGGAAAAATAGCTCATCATTAATTATCCCATTATCAAAGTATGGAACCTGAAGCCTTAGCATCCCTATTAGAATCTATTGCGGCTGGTAAAATTAGCCCAAAATCTGCCTTGGAGAAACTCAAACATTTTGATTATGAACCAGTGGGGGATTTTGCTAGAGTTGATCATCATCGATCGCTACGTACTGGTTTTCCTGAAACAATTTGGGGACCGGGAAAAACCCCTGAACAAATAGCGCAAATTATGTCAATTATGTGTCAACGCCATCCTGTAGTAATGGCTACTCGCATAGAACCAGATGTTTATATACAAATACAGGATAAAATTAGCTATGAAACAAATAATTACTTAAATTCTGCTAGTTTTCATCTCTATTATTATCCTTCAGCCCGCATTTGTGCCAACGTTCCTACAACTTTAAAACCCCGTTATGCTGGGGTTATTGGTATTCTTTCGGCTGGTACTGCCGATTTACCAGTAGCAGAAGAAGCGGCAGTTACGGCGGAGTTATCTGGTTTTCAAGTTAAACGTCTTTGGGATGTGGGAGTAGCAGGTATTCATCGCCTTTTAAGTAATCGTCATGTTCTTAATGAAGCTGATGTTTTGGTAGTTGTTGCAGGGATGGAAGGTGCTTTACCTAGTG